>QEUZ01000276.1 GCA_003577355.1 Chloroflexota bacterium
CCCCCAGGCAACGCAAATGTCAGCACATGCTCCTGCCACAACAGGTTCTGATACGCGCCTGCAACCCGCATCAACTCGAACAGGTGCTCGTACGCGCCGAAGAAGACGTGCAGCCCACTCTCGACCCAGTCCCCAGCGGCGTCCTGCCACGAGCTCGCCTTGCCGCCGAGATGCCGCCGCGCCTCAAGCACCGTTACCTGTGCTCCACGTTCGACAGCAGCTCGTGCTGCTGAAAGACCAGCCAACCCCGCTCCAACGACGACGACATGCATATAAGGAACCTCGCAGGTATACCGTATGCAGAACTGCGGTTCTCGCTCGGCAAATATGTAACCGACGCACTTGCCGTGCGCCTTCATTCTCTCGACTATTGCGATATGGATGAACGGTCGCAAGCACACGGACTACAGTCTGCACAGAGCGCGAACATTTCGGAACGCAAGGCGGAACATGTGCGCTATGCGCTTGTCTCCCCGAATCCAGCGTCCGGCGCTTCCTGGTGGGACGATATCGACCTCATCCATGAGCCACTACCGGAGTTCGACGCCGCCAACTTCGACCCGCGTGTCCAGTTCCTGGGTCGCGAAATAGGGTTGCCGCTCCTCATCTCGTCGATGACTGGCGGTCACCCCGATGCTGAGCACATCAACCGCCAGCTCGGCGCGCTCGCCGAACGGAACAACATTCCGATCGGCCTGGGATCGATGCGCGCGATGATCGTCGACCCGCGGTTGATGCGTTCCTACGCAGTCGTGCGTGAATATGCGCCCAGCGCCTTCGTCCTCGGGAACATTGGCGCCCCACAACTCGTGCCCCAGGGCCGCAAGCCCGCGCTGCTCGTACGCGAGATTCGCACCGCGTTGGATCACGTCGGTGCTTCTGCATTGATCGTCCACCTCAACTTCGCCCAGGAGAGTGTCCAGCCCGGCGGCGATCTCAACGCGGCCGGCGTCATCGAGGCCATCGACCGCCTTGTCGGAACGATCGGGCTTCCGGTCATCGTCAAAGAGACCGGCGCCGGCCTCTCAGCCCGCAGCGCCCAACGTTTGAGCGACATCGGCGTCGTCGCACTGGATGTTGGCGGCTCAGGGGGGACGTCGATGACCTGGATCGAGGGGCAACGCGCCGCAGCACGGGGTGATACGCTGTTGGCGACCTTGGGGGCCACCTTCGCTAGTTGGGGCAACCCCACCCCCGCGGCGGTTCGCATGGTGCGCCGCAGCGGCCCAACGGTGATCGCATCCGGCGGCATCAGGAACGGCCTCGACGCAGCCAAGGCCATTGCCCTCGGCGCGAACCTGACAGGCATGGCGCGTCCCTTCCTCGAGGCGGCCGTCGCGGGGGACGAAGCCCTGGCCACGGTCGTCGACTGCTTCCGACATGAGCTGTCGGTGGCCGCGTTCCTCACCGGTTCTCCAGACATCGAGAGCTTGCGACAGGCGCCGTTCGTCGCGCACGGACGGACCCGCACCTGGATCGACGCCGCTGACAGGCTGGCGGCAATCGGGTAGTTCCCCTCGTCTCCGGCCGCAGCGGCTGGCACAATCGGAGCATGAACACCCGGGCGACACACACCCGATGAACGCTATCGCCGCGCTCAGGCCGCCGCGCGTTCGGCTGGAGCGCCGGTACCAACCACCAGAAGTGGCGCGACCGGCAGTGGTCGAGCTTGCGTCTGGGCACTATCCATTAGCAGCGTTCAGCGCATTGCGTCAACCTATCCCGAGCGCAGGCACGCCCCACCTGCTTATCCCCGAAACTACGCGTGGGCAGCGCCGTGGAACATCCCCTTTCTTCGCTCAAGCGGCGCTAGCGTGGGCTGCAGCGGTTGGCCAAGCGCAAGTCGGCCTGCCGGCAACCGACCGCCGTTGCCGGGACCGCTGGCTAGAGCTCGCCGCCAGGAGCGACACCCAGGTGATGGATATCGCACATGGCCCGTGGGCCCGGCTGCATCTCGACGCCCACGCCTTCGCGCTGACCTCCATTGACCTTCCAGCGTCGATCTTCGCTGCACCTTCAGTCATCGGGTTGCTACGTGCAGAGCACGCGCGGGAGCCATTTACCTTTTGGTCCGAGATCGTGCACCCCAACACAAGGCTGCGAGCCTCAGTCGGAGACGATCGCGACCGGCTGCTCGTCGAACTTGCGGCAGCCCACCAGGCAATCTGGCTACTTGACCTGACGCCGGGCGGAGGAGTAACTGCCTCGGACGGCGGCGCGATCGTCGGCGTCACCGACGACGTTATCGCTGCGGAGCTGTGTGTCCTGGCCGCACGACAATTGAGCTGGATCCGAGCCGGCTTCGAAGAACCAGGGCCATGGGAACACCCACGAGTCCAGGCCGCTACCGAACTCCGGTTGGGGGTGGATACTGGGCGCGATATTGCTCTGCGGGCAAGCGCCAACGATGATGTTGCGATACGCCTTGCCGAACGCTTGGCACGCCGCATCGACGCAGTGGTATTGATCGACTCGAGATAACAGAGGAGCCTGGCTTGGAAGAATCAGTGGCAGCAACCCCGATGGCCGGGCGCAGCCAGCCGGCACGGTCTGACATCAGCGCACATCCCCGGCTGCGTATCGTCACCGCCCCGCTCCTGGCGGGTTTACTTGCCAAGATCCGTGACCGGCGCACCCCGGCGTCCGAATTCACCCAGCTCATCGGTATCGTTGGTCAATTCCTGATCCTCGACGCCTGCCGTGCCGCGCGTATGCGTGCCGCTCAGGCGGAGGGGTTCGATGGTGCACCGATCGCGGTGGAAGTCCTGGACGAACGCATCGCCGCCGTTACGGTCTTACGTGCCGGCCTGGCGTTTGCCGAACCGTTCCGCAATTTGGTGCCGGACGGCGCGCTCTATCAGGTTGGCGCCCATCGTGATGAGGCAACCCTGACTGCATCAATTTACGCCTCAAACGTCCCGGCGCGACCTGGCTGGGCCGATCGTGTCCTGATCCTCGACCCAATGCTCGCAACGGGTGGTTCGGTACTGGCAACCCTCGAGCGTGTCCGCGCTACGTTTCACGGCCCAATCGGGGTCGTTGCACTCGTTTCCGCGCCGCTGGGCGTCCAGACAGTGCTTTCCGCTGATGCCAACCTCGAAGTTATCACGGCCACGCTGGACGAACGGCTCGACCAGAATGGCTACATCCGGCCTGGGCTGGGCGACGCAGGCGACCGTGTTTTCGGGACCTTCGGGTAGCGCCCCCTCGATCCGATAACAACAGCAACGCCCCTGGCGCTTACCAGGGGCGTTGTCGATCATCGCGAGGCAGGGATCAGGCGATGTCCGAAGCGAACTCACCTTCTGCAATGGTGAGCGACTCATCGGCGATCTGTACGATGCGGTCGATTTCATCGGTGGTAATGACGAACGGCGGCGCAACGTGCAGGATGTCCCAGATGCGGGTCAGCAGCCCGCGCTCGTTCACGAGCTCGCTCAGGCGCTTGGTGAACTGGTGCTCGCGCCCAAACTTCTCCTTGGTGTCCTTGTTCTTGACGATTTCGACGCCAGTCATCAAGCCCAGGCCGCGCACATCGCCGACAGTGGGGTGTGAGCGCAGCTCGTTCAGTTGGGCCAGCAGATACTCACCCTTCTGACGTGACTGCTCGACCAAACCCTCGCGCTTGAAGATCTCGATGTTCTTCAGCGCGGCGGCGCAAGCAACCGCGTGACCGCCAAAGGTCAGCAGGTGCCCAAGCGCCACGTCCTGCTCGCGGAAGCCGGCGAAGACATTGGGATGCACGGCAACTGCCGCGATCGGCGCGTATCCGGACGAGAGCCCCTTCGCCATCGTAATCATGTCCGGCACGATGTCGAAGTGCTCGGTTGCGAAGTAGGTGCCGCTGCGGCCCCAGCCGTTGATCACTTCATCACAGATCAGCAACACGCCGTGCTTGTCGCAGATCTCGCGAATGCGCTTCCAGTACGCAGGCGACGGAATCTGCACACCGTTGGCGGTCGAGATCGGTTCGCCGATAAACGCTGCGACGGTATCTGGCCCCTGGAACTCGATTTCCGCCTCGAGCGCGTTGGCGCACGCAATGTCGTCTGCTTCGCCGCTCAGGCCGGGGAACTGCGGCCGATAGTTGTTCGGGGACGGGATGTGATACACGCCGGGCATGAACGGACCGAAGTAGGTCTCGTTGCGCATGCTGGTCAGGCTCATCGCACCGTACGTCATACCGTGGTACGAACCACGTCGGGCGATGATCTTGTAGCGCTTCGGGAACCCGCGCATCGACTGGACCTGCTTGGCGATCTTGATCGCCGTCTCGACAGCCTCCGAGCCGCCTGAGACGAAGAACAGGCGGTCCATGTCCCCCGGCAGGAGGTCACTGATTGTTTCCGCCAGTTGCACGGTCGGCACTGTCGTGTAGTTTGCCGCAGACACATAGGCCAGCTTCTTGGCTTGTTCCGCCATTGCCTGGCCGATCTCATCGCGGCCATGACCGGCATTCACTACCCACAAGCCGGAGATACCATCAAGGTACTCTGTGCCGTAGATGTCGTACAGCCTAGCGCCCTCGCCACGCGCAAAGACCTTCAGCCCCTTGCGCTCGGAAAGCTCGATGTACGACGCCGAATGGATCCACTGGTGCTCAAGCGCGGCCTGCGAGATTTTCTCGGTGTCGAGCGTCCCAACCGCGCTGCCCTCTGCCATGCCATGCTCCTTCGTCGATCCCAGGAGGCCTGCAGGCCATACCCCGGTTTGCCACGATCCGTGCCGCCAACCCGACCGGCACGACAACGGGCACAGTATAGCACCGCTTCTACGTGGTCAATACCTCTTCAGCGCCGCTTTCGGTGCAATCTGGCACTACGACATGCCGAATCGGCAGAAATTCGGCCGCAATTCGACGTCTCTTGTCGATGGCGGCCGCAGCACCCAGTGCTCCTCGGCTCTTTCGATACGCACGCCAGCGGAGGTAGCGGTTTGCGCATTCGACCCGGCTCAGGGCGCATCAACATGCCGAAGCTCCTGCTGCGGGGATGCCGATATTGATTCCTGAACGCAACCCGGTACGATGCTACAATCGCCCGCCCACGAGAGGGAACTGGTCAGGCAATTCGGACTCGACCCAAGTTGAGAAGGGAACGCTGGATGCCACATGAGATCCTGATCCTGTCGCGAAAGTTCTGGAGCGCGCGCAACGCGTATGTCGACGACTTCCTCAGCCGGCGTGACTGCGTCGCCGCCGAGCACGACGTCACCTACCCCGTCGACGAGGATACGCTGTGCGAGATCGTCAGGACTGCCGAGGGGATCATTACCGGGCTGGAACGCATCACCGCGCGCGTCATCGAGAGCGCCCCACATCTGAAAGTCGTGTCCGCCGGTGGAGTTGGCTTCGACCACATCGATTTGGCGGCGGCCAATCAGCGCGGCATCGTTGTCGCCAACTGCGCCGGTTGCAACAACCACTCGGTCTCGGAACTTGCATTTGGCATGATGCTCACCCTGGCTCGCAACGTCGTGACGCACGACGCCGAAATCAAGCGCGGTGGCTGGGTCCCATACGACATCGCCGTCCAAGGCTCCGAACTATGGGGCAAAACGCTCGGCATCGTCGGCCTCGGGCGTGTCGGCAAAGCCAGTGCCCTGCTTGCCAAGGCCTTCGGGATGCGCGTCCTCGCCTACGACATCGCCTGGGACATCACGTTCGCGAACCAGAACGGCATTTCGCTCGTGCCCCTCGACACACTGCTCGCGCAGTCCGACTGGGTGACGCTGCACTGCCCACTGACGAACGCCACCCGCGGTTTGATCGACGAACGCGCCATCGAGCTAATGAAGCCAAGCGCCTTCCTGATCAACACTGCCCGCGGCCCTGTCGTCAAGGAATCCGCGCTGGTCAACGCACTCGCCACCAAGCGCATCGCCGGAGCAGGGCTGGATGTCTTTGAAGTGGAACCACATCCCGACAACCCGTATATCGAGTTCGAGAACGTCGTCCTGACTCCGCACATTGGTGGTTCAACCCGCGAGGCATTCGACCGTTCGCTCTACCTTGCCTCACGAACGTCACCAATGTTGTCAACGGGCTACCGGCACACTGTCAGGTGAACCCGAACTTCACCATGCCGGCCTGGTAACACTTCCTCTAACGAGAACCGGCCACAGGGTGCTCACACAGCGCACCCCGTGGACGGTTCTAGCAACAGGTGCTGGACGACCTCAAACGTTTGCGGCCTGCCGTTCGCGCTTCTCCATGATGTTCGTCGAGTGCCCTGGGTCAAGGCGCGCTTTGGGATCGATATAGATCACGGCGTGGTTGACAGCCGTCACAGCTTCCGCTGCTCCGGTTGCGATCAGCTTGAACTTCGCGGGATAGGTCACGATGTCGCCAGCGGCGAAGATCCCGGGAATATTCGTCGCCATCGTGATCGGGTCAACGACGATCGTGTTGCGCTGAATCTCGAACCCCCACGCCTTTAGTGGTCCGAGGTCGGCGACGAACCCGATCGCGACGATCAACTCATTGCAGTCAACCCGCACCTCGTGGCCTTCCTTCAGGTGGTGGATCGTCACCGCTTCCAGACGCTCGTCGCCGTGGACAGCCTTCACTGCCCAATCCGGGAAATGCACACGCGCCGAGCTATCCAGCAGGTTCTGCACCTGGTGCTCGTGCGCTCGGAACTTGGAGCGGTGCACCAGCGTCACCGAACGGGCAATTGGCAATAACGTCGTCGCCCAGTCGACCGCTGAATCTCCGCCGCCAACGATCAGCACGTCGCGGTCGCGGAAGTCCTCGGTCCGTTTCGCAAAGTAATGGACTCCTCGCCCGCCCTCGAAGCGCTCGATGCCGTCTACTTCCAGCTTCTTTGGTTCGAACGCCCCAATGCCAGCGCAAATCACGATCGAACGGCTATAGTGGTCGCCATTGTTCGTGCCCAGGATGAACAGGTTCTGCTCGTCGTCACGGGTCAGTGAAAGCACTTCC
>QEUZ01000277.1 GCA_003577355.1 Chloroflexota bacterium
CTTGACATTCTGTCACCTAACGTTCATCATGTACGTAGCACGTGTCCGTACACTGGTACACGAGCACCCGCTGGTGCTGTGGGGTTGCTGTGGGGGACACCACCGCCGCGGATAGCGTGAGGACCGTCGAAGCCATGTCCGATCCAGAAGCCGTTGCCGGCCACGGAGGAGAGGATACGGGAGCGGCGCAGCCGCAGCCCCCTGCTCTTGATCCGTCCATCTTCGAGTTCCTACTCGCCCGGATTGAATATCTCTCGCGTGAGCTGGGCCGTGCAGAGGGCAAGCAGTATGCCCTCGACCGCCAGGTGGCGCGGTTGGAACAGCAGCTTGCGCGGCTGGAGCAGGAGCGCGAGCGGGAACGCGGCACGGAATAGATGCGGCAGTACACCAACGGTGGCCTCCCCGCCAACGGCAACGGTTCCAGCGCTGCCGAGTTGTTGCGCGCGGCCCACACGCGCGAATCGGCGACCTCCCTCTATCTCTTACGACATGTCGAACGGCTCTCGCGCGAGCTTGGCCAGGCGGATATCGCGCTGGAAGATCTCTCGAATCGCATGCGCGCGCTGGAAGAGCGTCTGTCGGCGCTGGAGAGCGGTAGCGCTGCCCCACCTACCCCATCAGCCAGGCGAGACACGCCAGCGCTTCCGTCGCTTGAACCACCCCGCCTGACGGAGCAGGCCGCGCCGATCGGGTTGGTGCGGTTGCTTTCACGCTTGGAGAAACTGGGGCAGGAAGTCGGCCGGGCAGAAACGGAGCTCGAAATCGAGCCAGGTGCAGACGTGCAACTGCCGGGTGAGCCGCTGGCGGCCGAGAAACCCGCTGTGGAACCACACGACACTGTCGCTGCCGCACCGGCCGCTGAGGCGGAGGCTGAGCCTGCCGACGTGGCGGCGGGGCCGGTGGGCACGACGCCGGACGACGTGTCCGCTGAGGTCCTGTTTGCGTTGGAAGTCGCCCACCCCCACAGCGCGGAGGTCCCCGCCGAGGTCGCACCGCCTGGCGATGCACACAGCACACCCGAACACGTTCCGAGCAACCTGCCAGACGAGGCGGAAGGCGCCACATCTGTTGAGCAGCATGGGTTCGTCGAAGGGGTTGCTGAAGCGGCACAACTGGAAGCGAGCACAGCCGTTCGAGCCACTGAGGGCATCACGGCCGACGGGGGTGAAGCAGAACTGGCGCAGCCGGAAGCCGTGACGGAGGACCCAGGGGTCGATGCACACGACGCAACATTGGCTGAAGCGGAACCAGCCAGCGTAGCGGCTGCGCTGGGGGACACGCGCGAGAGACCCGCGACGACCACGGAAACGCCAATTGTCCGCATCGTCTACCCCAGGGTTGGGCCGGTTTTGGCCCTGCCGGCCGCGTCACTACCCGATACCGACGACAGCCACGCGCTGTTCGCCGAAACAGCAGCGCCACCGGCACGCGCCACCGTTCGCCACCTCGTACCCGGTGTAGCGCCCGGTGATGTTGGCCCACCGCTGCAGATCCCCGCATCGGAGGTGTTTGCACCGAGTGAAGCGCACCGCGCATTCCCAGTGCGCGTTGAGGAGGACGAGGCCCCGGCGGAACCCACCGTTGTCGCACGGCCCCGGCGCAGGCGACGGCGCGTATTGCTTGCCGCAATCCTGGTGATCGCGCTCGTGCTGGCGATTGCGCTCGCCATCGCGCTCAGCGGAGGCGACAACGATGCCCCACAGGCCCGGGCAGCCGCGCCCACAGCAGTTGGCAGCGTGCCGGCGGCGAATGCGACCTTGGAACCGCTGGTCGAAGGGTCGACGCGTGTACCGGGGGTCTATGCGCTCATTGCCAGTGCGACAGCCGGCTCGACCGGAGCCAGCGTGCTCATTGGCGCAACACGCAGCGATGTGGATCGTCTTCTCGGCCCCGCAGCCACCCACAATGGCGCTGGGGTCGTGTCATACCTGGATGGTAACGCCGAACTGACGTTCTCCAGCGCTGGACGAGTCGTGCGGGTGCAGTTCAACCTCGCCGACGCCAGCGATGAACTCACGCCTGAGGCCGCCGACAGCATCCTCGCCCGCTACCGCCCTTCTGATGCCGTTGAAATCTCCCGCGTAGCCCCACAGACGGGGGTCGAGCGTCGCATCTACCGCAGCGCATCACTGGCCAGCGTCTTCGACGGGGCCGACACCGCCGGTCGCGACGCTGGCTTGTATCTCGAAGAGCTCCACAGCGATGCAGCAACCGGCCGCATCACCACCCTGATCATCGCCCTCGGCGCCACGCCATAGCCGCCTCACATCACACGGAACCATTTGGAACACCCTGGCGTCTCTCCTCCAGACAATGTTGCCTCCCTGCTCGGCAACACGTGTAGACCTCTGGAGAGGAGCATCGCGACGATGCAAACACAGTCCCGTACCTGGTCGCTGGTGGCGGCCGCTTCAATTGTTGCGCTCATCGTGGCGGTGTTCGGAGGCATCCTCCTGCGCGATAGCAACGGGAATGCCAGTGCTGCCGAGACCGACCCGACCCGCAGTGTCACGGTCAACGGCGAAGGACGGGTGTCGCTCCCGCCAGACACCGCCTACATCGCCCTGGGCGTCGATATCCGTGATCCTGACCTCGGGGTTGCCCAGCGCACCGCCGCCGAGCAGATGGACGCGGTGCTGGCCGCGCTACGCGCTGCCGGCGTTGCGGAGAAGGATATCCAGACCGGCGCCTACTCAATCTACGTGGAACGCGACTACAACCAGCCGAACCAGCCGATCATCGGCTACCACGTGAGCCACAGCGTCACCGCGAAGATCCGCGACCTGAACGCTACCGGCAGCACACTGGCGGCGGCGATCGACGCAGGTGCGAACAATGTCAGCGGCGTCTGGTTCGGGCTGGAGAACCCAGGCGATGCGATCGCCCAGGCCCGTGAACTCGCCGTCGCCGATGCCCGCGCCAAGGCGGAAGACCTCGCCCGGTTGAGCGACTCCACCCTCGGCCCCGTCCTGACGATCAGCGAGGGGTACTCCTCCCCGGTTGCCCCAGTCGATGTCGCGCGCAGCGCCGACATGTCCCAGGCGGCAGTCCCGACGATCAACCCCGGCTCGGCCGAGGTCGTCCTGACCGTCACGGTGAAGTACACACTGAACTAACCGCCGGGTCCATCCCTCACACCAGCAAGGGCGGTGGCGCGCGCCACCGCCCTTGTGGTTTCGCCAGCTGGGTCGCGCGCGTCTAGCCCTTGTCGAGCAGCTCAACGACCGGCGCGAACAGCTCCAGGCCCTCCAGCGTGTTCGGTTCCAGCCAGACTTGCAGGTGCGAGATACCCTCATCGGCGTAGGCGCGCAGCGCTGCGGCAATTTCCTCCGTGCTGCCCGTCAGCAGGTTGCGGTTCCACAGCTCGGTCCCACCGTGCACCGGCTTGCCGGTCAGGCTCACCAGTGCGGTCGCGGTGCGCGCCAGCGTGGCTGGGTCGCGACCGATGGCACGACAGGCGGCGTCGACTTTCTCCCGCAGCGGGGCGAGGCCGGCAGCACTGTTGCCGGTATGGCTGAAATAGCCGTTCCACTGGTCAGCGTAGCGCGCCGTCAGGCCGAGCATGCGCTCGCCGATGGTGCCGAGCAGGATTGGGATGTGCGGCGCATCGCCGCCCGGCCGCGGGCCACGCGGGCGCAGCTCGCACTCCCGCGCGACGTGATACTTGCCTTCGAAGTCGATTGCACCATTGTGGAGCAGGCCGTGGATGATCTGCAGCGCCTCTTCAAACCGACCGACGCGATGGTCGTACGGGAAACCGAATTGGCGGTACTCGACTTCGTTCCAGCCCGCTCCCAACCCCAGGATCAACCGCCCACCGGAGATTTCATCGACCGTGTCGGCGATCTTCGCCAGCAGGGCCGGGTTGCGGAAGGAAACACACGACACCAGCGGCGCGATCTCCACACGCGTGGTTACGGCAGCAATCGCTGCCAGCAGCGACCAGCAGTCCCACACTCCTTGAAAGCCCTGATCGGGGTGCTCGAAGATCAGGTGGTCTTCGATCCAGATCGAATCCAGCCCAAGCTCTTCAACCCGCTTGGACATCGCCAGGATGTCCGCCCAGCGCGGGGTCCCCGGAAACCCTTTTTCTTCCGTAATCGGCAGTTCCACGCCGATCTTGAATGGGCGCATCGATTCCTCCCCTGACGCGGACAGCTCCGCGCATCCACCTGCCACGCTGCCACCCGTTGAACAGTGACGGCATCGCCGGCTTTCGTCAAGAGGATTGGGCGGGCCAGATGGCCCGCCCAACGTGCAGTCGTTCTCTGATTGAGCAGATCGTTACCGCCGCTCAGTCCACGCAGGCGGCATAGCAGACATCATCGATGCCGCATACCTCGCCGGCTCCACAGGCGTCTGGCTCCTGTTCGGAGCAGACGTTGTTCGTGGTCACATTCGGGTCAATGCACGCCGTCCCCGCCGGATAGGTTTCGATGCAGGCGCAGTCGTCTGGACAGCATTCCTCTTCTTCGTCGGTGCAGTCGAACTCGCAGACGCCTGTGTCCTCGTTGCACTCGAAGCACTCGTCGCAGGAGGAAGAGTAGCGGCAGTCCGAACAGAGGATGCGGCAGTAGCCGGTGTCGGACCCGACCGGGATGTAACAGCCGATACCTATTGGGCAGTCACCGTCGGTTTCGCACGCGACGTTGATGCAGAAGTTGTTGCTCTGCTGGCAATACTGGTTCGGGAAGCACTCGTCGTCGCTGTTGCAAGTGATCGCGTTGCCGAAGGTGCAGTATTCCTGTGTCGGGTCGTCCTCATCCAGCGAAACACAGCCGCACTGGTCGCCATCGCAACAGACGCCGCCGCAGCATATCCCGCCGTTGCCGCAACCAACTTCTTCCCAATAGCTGATCGGCTCGCACTTGCCGGAGTCGGCATTGCAGGATTCACACTCGCCACAACCGGTTGTGGCGCAGTGGTTGCAGCGCGCACGATAGTACCCGTCGATGCAGAGCAGGTTGCCATCATCACTGGTGCAGGCGATCAACGCACAGTTGGTTGTGACACACTGCTGACCGGGCGGACACTGGGCATCATTCACGCAGTTGCCCCCTGGGGGCACGACACAGACGGTGGAGCCGTCGTACGCGTAGCAATCGCAACTGTCGGGGCAACACACACCGCTGCAGCACGTCCCGTCACCGATGTCTGGGTCAACACAGTTGGTGCCGTCTTCAACCGTGCCGTAGTCACAGTCGTCGTTGAAGCAGAGTCCGACTATGCAGATGCCATTGCCGTACCGGCTGCAGTCGCGCTCGACACACGCACCGGTGTCATCGTCGCACGTTTCGCATTCGCCGCAGGCATATTCGCAGAAACCGGTGTACGGGTCGCACTCGTAGCACGGGTCGCAGCTCGTGGGTGCACACAGGCCGGTATACGGGTCACACGGCGCACAGAGGTCTGTACAGGATTCGACGCATTCACCGTCGCGGCACTCCAAACAGGGGTCACAGACAACTTCGACACACTCGCCGGTGTATGCATCGCAGGGAGCGCACGGGTCGGGGCAGGCGACAACACACTGGCCCGCCTCGCACACCTCACAGGTCGGGCAATCGATCGGCTCGCACGCACCCGTCTGCGGGTTGCAGGGTGAGCATGGATCGGGGCACTTGGCGACGCAGGTGTTCCCTTCGCACACCTGGCAGTTCGTGCAGGTCGTCTCGCACTGCCCAGTGCGGGCGTTACACACCTCGCATGGCCCGCAGGCCGTCGGGGTGCAGATGCCGGTATCAGGGTTGCACGGCGCGCAGGAGTCAGTGCACTTGGCCACACAGGTGTTGTTGCTGCAGCGCTGGCAGTTCGTGCAGGTCGTCTCACACACCCCCGTGTCCGGGCTGCAGCGCTGGCATGGCCCACACACCTTCGCCTTGCACTGCCCCGTCGCCGGGTCGCACTCCTGGCACGTCGGACACGGCTTGGCCGAGCACACCCCCGTGGCCGGGTCGCACGTCTGGCACTTGGTGCACTTCGGCACACACACCCCGTTGCTGCACTTCTGGCAC
>QEUZ01000278.1 GCA_003577355.1 Chloroflexota bacterium
GCCAACATCGAGTGGGCACGGCGCGGCATTGCCGAACTGCAGCGGTTCAGCACCGGCGGCATTTACCTCAACTTCCCCGGCTTCGGCGAAGAGCGCGAGGAGATGCTGCGCTCCGCCTATGGCGACAACTACGCGCGGCTTGCGGAACTCAAGGCGCGTTACGACCCCGGAAATCTGTTCCGGACGCTTGGTCGCTAGGCAACAGGCAACAGGCAACAGGTGACAGGTGACAGGTGACAGAGGATTTCTTCGAATAGAAAGGTTGGATGGGATGTACGGGACAGTTGCTCGGATGAAGGTTGCCGCAGGACAGGAACAGGCATTCGAGAAGCTGGGTGAGCACTGGTCGACGGAATTCGCGGCGGCGTCCGGGCAGGTGGCGGAGTATGTCTTCCGCCTCGATGGCCGGCCCGGCGAGTATCTGCTGGTAGCCATCTTCCCCGACCGCGCAAGCTACCGCGCCAATGCAGAAAACCCAGCCACCGACCAGTTCTACCGGCAGATGCGGGCACTCCTGGCCGCCGACCCGGAGTGGAACGACGGCGAAGTGGTCCACGCACAGGTGCTGCAGGGCATTTAGCCCGTTCTTTGTGTACGAGGTTGCAGCGTTGGTCCGGCAGGGGCAATCCCGCCGGCCCAACGCTGCGTCAACTGGTGGTAGGCTAGCCGCGAGTGTGACGATAAGGAGTGCACGCCGTGGTGAGCCTGTCGAAAGAGGATTTCCTAGCCGCGCGGGAGCATGTCGCCAAACATGCCCGGCGGACCCCACTGATGACATCGCGCCAGCTCAACGAAGCCACCGGCTACGATGTCTACCTCAAGTGTGAGATGTTCCAACGCACCGGTTCCTACAAGATCCGCGGGCCGCTGAACAAGCTGATGCAGCTCAGTGACGAGCAGAAGCGGCGTGGCGTGATCTGCTCCTCGGCTGGCAACCATGCCCAGGGTGTGGCCCTGGCGGCGCAGATCTACGGTATCCGTGCCGTCGTCTGCATGGCAGAGAACGCGACCCCCTCGAAGGTCGCCGCCACGCGCGGCTACGGCGCCGAAGTAGTGCTGCATGGCACGATCTGGGACGAAGCCAACGCCAAAGCGCTGGAGCTGGCCGCCGAGCAAGGGCTGACGATGGTGCACCCCTTCGACGACCTGGACCTGATCGCCGGCCAAGGCACCGTCGGGCTGGAGATCGCCGAGGACCTGCCGGACCTCGATGCAGTCATCGTGCCGATTGGCGGGGGCGGGCTGATCTCTGGCGTCTCGATGGCGGTCAAGTCCATGGCGCCGGCGGCCCAGGTCTTCGGCGTCGAGTCCTCCGATGCGCCCGGTATGGCGAGCAGCGTCCAGGTTGGCCATGTCGTGACCCTCGACCGGGTGGACTGCGTGATCGACGGCCTGCGCGTGAAGCGCGTCGGCGAAACAACCTTTCAGATCGTCAGCGAGTTCGTCGACCGGATCGTGACCTTGCCGGACCGCGACATCTTCAGCGCCGTCGTCTGGGTGATGAACCGCTGCAAGCTGGTGATCGAAGGCGCGGCGGCAGCGCCTGTCGCAGCGTTGCTGAACGGCCTGATCGACCTGCCGCCCGGCTCCAAGGTCGTCTGCGTGTTAAGCGGCGGCAACGTCAACCTGGAGCGCCTGGGTAACGGGCCGTTCAACTAAGGGAAGTGCGTCCGGCCGCCCGGCTGGAGGATGCGGACATCGACCTCCGGGGCGAGCTGCGCCGCGTAGCGGAGGAACTCCCCCGCCGGGTCGGGCGTGCGCCGGCGTTGGAGCGTTTGCGAACCGGCCAGGTGCAGGCTGCCCCAATGGATCGGCATCGCGTGACGTGGACGCAGCAATGTCAGCGCCTCGGCTGCCCGCAGCGGGTCGAGATGTCCCTTCGGCACCCGCAAGCCCCAGCCTGAGATCGGCAGTAGCGCGACATCCAACTGCCCATCGGCATCGTCTGGAATGGCCGCCATGCCGGGGAAGACATCGGTATCCCCTGCAAAATAGACGCTCTGCTCGCCGTCAATGACATAGCCAAGCGTCTCCGAGCGCACCCCCAGCGGCTGCCCGCGTGTGTCGTGCACGGCAGCGGTCGCCCGCACGATCACCCCGCCGAGGTCGCGCGCTTCCCCTGGCGCGATCTCCGCCACCCGTTGTGGTACGCGTGCGCGCAGGTACTCCCCCGCGCCAAGCGGCGCGACCAGGAGCGCCCGCTGGTCGACCATGCGTAGCGACGCCAGGTTGAAATGGTCACCGTGCAGGTGCGAGAGGAGCACGACATCCACCTGCCGGAGGAGCGACAGGTCGGCAGGAGGCGCGCTGCGCAGCAGTGGCCCAACCCGCTCAAGCAGCACGGGGTCGGTCAGCACCCGCAGGCCGTCGAGTTCGACAAGTACGGTCGAGTGACCGATGTAGGTGACGCCGACCGGCGCAGGCGCTACTTCCATACCCAGCAGTGTACCTGCTGCGGGCCAGCGAGCAGTACCTTTGGAACCGTCAAGTGCTGCGCTTCTGCCTGTTCCGCAACCATTACGGCAGCTCTACTGCAGACAGGGAAGACGTGGAGCAACACAGCTTCTGGGGTCGCCTGCGGGAGGGGCCAACGGTATTGCTGGCCCCTCCGTTGTCTTCCTGAGGGCATTGTTACCCAGCGCTTGGTCCCTAACGGAACACGCTGTGGTAGTGGCGGTCCGGCAGGTAGCCGGATGCGCTGGCGACACGGTTGTTGTAGTTGTAGATCGCGGCGGTCTGGATGATGTCGTAGACATCGTCGGTGCTGAAGCCCAGCTCCTTCAGAGCGAGGATATCCGCTTCCTCACAATCGACCGGGGTGCGGGTGAGCTTCACCGCGTAGTCGAGCATCGCGCGGGTGCGGGCATCTAGTCCGGCGCGGCGGTAGTCCTGGCAGATGCGCTCCGACAGCACCGGGTCGCCCGTCAACCGGCGCAGCTCCGCCCCGTGGTTCGAAAGGCAGAGCATGCAGCGGTTCTCTGCCGAGACCACCACCCCGATCATCTCCCGTTCCGCCCGGCTGAGGCCGCTCGGGCCGCGGGTGATGCGGTCGAACAGGGCCAGCCATTCCAGCATCAGGTCGGGCCGCCAGGCGTGGCAGCGCACGACATTGTTCGGCGCGCCCAGCTTCTCCCGCTGGCGCGCGACCAGGTCGGCGACCCGTGGGTCGAGGTCTTCTTCCGCCGGGATCGGGAACCAGCTGATGCGTTCGGTTGGGGTCCAGTCGGACGGGGGCGGGGTCGCCGGTGTTGGAGGCGGCTCGGCAACGACCTGCGGAGCATCCGCCGCGTCCGATTGCTTCTTCCTGGGTTTCGTCTTTGTTGCCATGCGGTACGTCCCTTTCATTCACTGCTGGTGGATCGTACCACCGCCACCGTTGCGCTTCTCCCACGCACCAATCGTGTCGCAACCGCGACGAGGGCGCACACCCTCGCTTGTGGCGATGGGTGGAAAAGGTCGCTTCACTCGATCTTGCTCATCCAGGTGCCCCGCTTCCAGCCGCGTTCGTCCAGCTCACGCAGGAAGGGGACAACGAGGCCGGTGAGTGCAGCGACGATGGCTGCGCCTTCTTCGGCGCTGCCGCCTGCGGCGTTGCCGGAGTAGCCCAGCGGCACGGTGCCGGCGAAGCTGTCGATCAGGTCGATCGGGTGGTCCATGAACTGGTTGGGCTGGTGGTCGGCCAGGTCGAGCCGGGCGGTTTCCGGCGCAGCGTACAGCACCAGCGACATCTCCGATTGCCCGGCGTGGTCCTCGTCGATATCGCGCTCGCCGGCCAGCAGCCGCCGTGCCTTGCCCTGCCAGCCGGAGAAGATCGCCACCGCCATACCGTGCTCCTGCGAGAGGATGCGTGCCGCGACATTGGCGGCCGGCGGGTTGCCGTCGTGTGCGCTGACGATCACCAGCTTCTTGAGACCGTGGTGCAGCAGGCTCTCGGCGATGTCGCGCACGACCAGCGCCAGCGTATCCGGGCGCAACGACAGGGTCCACGGCCAGGCCAAGTGATGGTGGCTGACCCCGTAGGAGAGGCTTGGCAGCACCAGCGACCCACCGAGGTCACGGGCGAACGCCTCCGCCAGGGTCTCGGCAGTCACGGTGTCGGTGCCGTAGGGGAGCGATGGCCCGTGGTACTCGGTCGCGCCAATCGGCAGGAAGGCCTTGTCGTAGCCGCCCTCGGCAACGGCTGCGCCGGTGAGGCGCTCCAGGCGCACTTCCGGCGCACTCGGCCGTCGGGGAGGAATAGTGTCGCTCATACTCTCCGCTCCTTCTGCAGTGGTCGCCATGCCCGCAATGTCGCGCCGGAGTGTCGCACATTGCCCGCGCCACTGCCGCGCGACCCCAACCCGTGCTACTGTCTGTGCAGCATGCCGGATGATGCGGAGGAGCGACACCGTGACAACGCCGGAATACATACCGCTCGACCTTGCGCCGTTTGCCAACGCCGGCTTGGCGGACCTGCCACAGGCGGAGCGGCTGCGCTGTGGCGAGATCAACCTGCACGGCATCCCGTTCCGCATCGGGGCGAAGCAGGAGGGCGGGGCGGTGCTGCGGCTCACCGGGGGCGATGCGCCGGTCACCGTGCCAGTTGCGACGACTGCGCGCTACCTCATCTTCGCCCACCGGCAGATCAGCTCGCAGCTACTGGAGAATGGGCCGGTCGGCGTGCCAGTAGCGCACTACCGCGTGCGCTACAGCGATGGCGCTGAAGCGCTGCTGACGATCCGCGAGCGCTTCGAGATCGCGACGGTACCCTCCGACTGGGGGCAGAGTCCGTTCCTGGCCCTGAACGACCAGCCCGACTACCTGCTGCCGCGCTGGGAAGGGGCCTGGGGCGGAGCCGGCGAGCGCCTGACCGATGCCGACCTTGGTGGGACCGATGCCTGGTATCTCTGGCCGTGGCCAAACCCGCGACCGGAGGAGCCGATTGCCTCACTGACGATCAGTTCGGCCGGGCCAGCGTTCGCGCTGGGCGGGATCACCCTGGGGCACCTGGACGAGGAGCCGTTCAACCGTGACGCAGGGCGTCTGGTGCGGGTGACCCTGCCACAAGCGGACGACGCGGCAACGCCACATGGGCCGGGCGGACTGGAAGTCAGCGTCGACCGTGGGCTGGCCTACTACCCCTACCCGCTGCCGGCGGCTGACGCCCAGCCGATCCCCGGCTTCGGCGAACCGCCGAACACGGCCAGCAGCCCGCAGTACCTGGAGATCGCCGCCGCCCCCTCTGCCACAGTGCGTGTATCGCTCGGGGGTGCGGAGATCGGCGCAGCGCGCTGGCGTGACATCGAGGCGGGCGGCCTGGTTGTCGCTTCACCGCGCGTGCATCTGGAGCTGATCGATTCCGGCCGCAACTGGGTGCGCACAACGGTACTGGACGCCGACAGCGGCGAGCGCGTGCCCTGCCGGGTGCACTTTCGTTCCGCCCAGGGGGTCCCGTTCGCGCCACACGGCCACCACGCCGTGCTCAACGGGGGCATGGACACCTGGCACGTCGATGTCGGCGGCGACTTGCGGATGGGGCAGTCCACCTACGCCTACATCGACGGCAGCTGCGAGGGTTGGCTGCCGCGCGGCGAGGTACGCGTCGATGTCGCGCGCGGCTTCGAGTACGAGCCGTTGCAGACAACAGTGACGATTGCGCCGGGCCAGCAGGAGCTGACCCTGCGCCTGAAGCGCTTCCGCGACATGAACGCCGAACGCTGGTTCTCCGGCGATACCCACGTGCATTTCCTCTCGACCGTCGGTTCGCAAACGGAAGCACGCGGGGAAGACCTGAACGTCGTCAACCTGCTGATGTCGCAGTGGGGACACCTGTTCACCAATACCGAGGAGTTCACCGGCGAGCCGCATGTCTCGCGCGATGGCAAAACAATCGTCTACGCCACCCAGGAGAACCGCCAGCACATGCTGGGCCACATGACCCTGCTGGGCCTGACCGAGCAGATCGCACCGTGGGGTTCCGGCGGGCCGAGCGAAGCGGAGCTGGCCGGTACGCTCGAGACGACGATGGCCGCCTCGACGATGGCCGCCTGGGCCGACGAGGCGCACCGCCAGGGCGGCACAGTGATCCTGCCCCACCTGCCAACGCCGAACGGCGAGCCAGCCGCGCTGATCGCCACCGGGCGGGTCGATGCCGTCGAGATGATCCGCTTCGGCGCCTACATGCACAACGAGTACTATCGCTACCTCAACAACGGCTACCGCCTGCAGCTGGTCGGCGGGACCGACAAGATGAGCGCCGAAGTGCCGGTCGGGCTCTACCGCACCTACGTCCACATCCCGGACGACGAGGAGTTCAGTTACGCTTCCTGGCTCCGCAACCTGCGCCGGGGACGCACGACCCTCTCCGGCGGCCCGCTGATCGACCTGCGCGTCGCTGGCCACTTGCCCGGCGACACGCTGGCCCTGAGCGGCAACGGCGGCACGGTCGAGGTGTTGGCCGAGGTGCAATCGGTCGTGCCGGTGCAGCGGCTGGAGCTGGTGCAGCAGGGGCGGGTGATCGCGGCGACCGACGCCGTGGAGCAGGTCGGTGGGCATACCCGCCTGCGCCTGCGAGAGAACGTGCGCGTCGATAGCCATAGCTGGATCGCGGCGCGGGCCGGTGGGCCGGGCTACTACGACTCCCAGCGCTACCCGGATACCTGGACGCGCGGGATCGTGGCGCACACCTCGCCGGTCTACATCAGCGTCGGTGGGGAGTGGGACCTGGTCGACCCCGGCACGCTCACCTACATGGAAACGTTGGTGCAGGGCAGCCTGGCCTTCATCCGTACCCGCGCCCGCCGCCATCGTCCCGGAACGGTCACCCACCGCCACGGCGAGGCCGACCACGCCGCCTTCCTGGAACGGCCATTCCTGGAGGCGCTGGATGCGATCCATCGCCGGATGCACGCGCTCGGGTTGGAGCACTGAGTGAGGTGACAGGCAACAGGCAACAGTTGACAGGGGTTGCGGTGCGGTCGGCCGCGGCGCTGCGGTGTACCGCCAACCATCATTCCTGAGGGAGCATCAGACACAACAATGCGTGGGCAGCGACAGGGGAGGGGATTGCTGTGGCGACCGAGCCGTTGACCTTTGGGCTCAGCCTGCCAAACCGGGCAGTGCTCTTTGGGGTGCCGTTCGAGACGCTGCTGGATGTCGCAGTGCAGGCTGAGGGATCCGGCCAGTTCGACTCCATTTGGGTAGGCGATAACTTTCTCTCCAAGCCACGGCTGGAGGCGCTGATGGCCCTCTCGGCCATTGCCGCGCGCACCAGCCGGGTGAAGCTCGGCACGATCTGCCTGGCCAGCTTCCCGCTGCGCCACCCGCTGCCGCTGGCGCTGCAATGGGCCAGCCTGGATGTCATCTCCGGCGGCCGGACGATCCTCGTCGTCTGCAACGGCGGGGCAGCCAGCGATGGGCCACTGTTCCGCAAGGAGCTCGAATCGATGGGGGTGAAGTCACGCGAGCGGGTGGCCAGGGTCGAGGAGGGCATCCAGTTGCTGCGCGCCTTCTGGGGGCCGGACCCAGTAACCTGGGAGAGCGAGTTCTACCGCTTCAACGAGGTACAGGTGCTCCCCAAGCCAGTGCAGGCGCGCGTGCCAATCGCCATCGCCGCCAACCCCGGCGCGCTGACCGGCGCGCCAGACCCGGCGATTGAAGAGCGGGTCCTCCGGCGTGTCGCGCGCCTGGCCGACGGTTGGCAGACCGACGGCACCCCGCCGGAGGTGCTCCGCAGCCGCTGGCAGCGCATCCAGGAGTACGCCGCCGAGTACGGCCGGGCCGACGAAGTGAGCCACCTGAGCCTGCACCTGATGGTGAACATCAACGACGACCGCGCAGCCGCCTACACTGAATCGGTCGAGTTCCTCAACCGCTACTACGGTATCGGCACAGTCACTCCCAGCTTTCTGGAGCACTGGCTGGCCTTCGGCTCGCCCCAAGCGGTGGCGGAGAAGATTGCGACCTTCGTTGACGCCGGTTGCACCACCCCTGTGCTGCGCTTCACCGCCTTCAACCAGCACGCCCAACTGGAGCGCTGTGTCGCTGAGGTAATGCCACTGGTGCGCCGGGGCGAAGGATGAGAGCAACCACGCGACTATAGTAGAGTAGCGTCAGCACTGCTGCGTGCGGTGAACTGTCGACCGGATGGAGGCGCCGCGCTCGCGCGCGTACAAACAGCAACAACTCATAGTCCCGCTCAACTGGCGGCCTGCCAGTCGCTTATCTGCATTCCCGGTCCAATGTCGGGCCGGCAGCGACGAGGAGGTACTCGATGACGAGCGTAGGTTCAGGGGGGACAGCCACGATTCCTGGCATCCGTGCCGAAGCGCCGGACGCTGCCACAAGTAACCTCGATCTCGACCACGGCCAACTGCGCGCGATGTTCGAACTGATGCTCCTGGCGCGCGCCCTGGACGAACGGACCTGGTTGCTCAACCGTGCCGGACGCGTGTCCTTCGCCATCTCCGGCCAAGGGCATGAGGGCGCACAAGCCGGCCTCGGCTACGCCTTCGACACCAGCAAAGACTGGCTCCACCCGTATTACCGCGACCTCACTCTCGTGCTCCACTGGGGCATGACCCCACGCGACGTGATGTTGATGAACCTCAGCCGCAAGGGCGACCCCAACAGCGGTGGACGGCAGATGCCTGGCCACTACGGCAGCCGGCGGCTGCGCATCGTCAGCAGCTCCAGCCCTGTGGCGACACAAATTGCCCAAGCCCCCGGCATTGCGCTGGCCTCCAAGCTGCGCGGTGAGGATGTCGTCACCCTCACCTGCGTCGGCGAAGGCGGCACCAGCGAAGGCGATTTCCACGAAGGGCTGAACTGGGCCTCGATCCACCGGCTGCCAGTCGTCTTCTGCGTCCAGAACAACCACTACGCCATTTCCGTGCCGATGGAGAAGCAGATGGCGGTGCGCCATGTCGCCGAGCGCGCCGCTGCCTATAACATGCCGGGCGTGCAAGTCGACGGCACCGATGCGCTGGCCGTGTATCGCGCCGCCCGTGAGGCGGTCGCCCGCGCGCGACGTGGTGATGGCCCAACCCTGCTCGAAACCGTGGTCTACCGCTTCACCCCGCACTCCAGCGACGATGACGACCGCTCCTACCGCTCCCGCGAAGAAGTCGAAGAATGGAAGGCGCGCGACCCGCTCATCGTCACCCGCCAACGCCTGCAGGCCCTCGGCGCACTGACCGACGAACAGGAAGCCGAGATGCAATCCCGCGTCAAAGCAAGCGTCGACGACGCAACCGACTTCGCACTCGCCGCACCCTTGCCCGACCCGGAAGAAGCGGTCACCCATGTGTATGCGGGGTAGTGACGAGTGACCAGTGGCTAGTGACTCGTGATGAGTGCACCGGACGTACTTGATGACATGCAAGACGCGGAGCAATTCTCCCTGTCTGCGTCACCCCTCGAACCACCAATCACGAACCACGAACCACTCGAAAGGACAGACGTGTGCCTGACAAGCTACTGATCGAAGCTATCCGCGAAGGGTTGTTTCAGGAGATGGCCGCTGATGAGCGGGTGATCGTGCTGGGGGAAGATGTCGGCAAGCGGGGCGGGGTCTTCCGGGTGACCGACGGGCTGCTCGACCGCTTCGGCGAGGCGCGGGTGATCGATACGCCACTGGCGGAATCGTCAATTGTTGGCGTCGCCATCGGCGCGGCGATCAACGGCATGTTGCCGGTGGCCGAGATCCAGTTCCTCGACTTCATCCACCCGGCCATGGACCAGATCATGAACGAAGCCGCCAAATTGCGTTACCGTTCCAACGGCGACTTCGAGTGCCCGATCGTGATCCGCGCCCCCTATGGCGGTGGCGTCCATGGGGCGCTCTACCACTCGCAGTCGATTGAGGCGCTGTTTACCCACATCCCCGGCCTGAAGGTTGTCGCGCCGATCGACCCCTACGACGCGAAGGGCATGTTGCGCTCGGCCATCCACGACCCCGACCCGGTGCTCTTTCTGGAACACAAGCGCGCCTACCGCGCCTTGCGCTCGGAGGTGCCGGACGCCCCCTACGAGGTGCCGCTCGGGAAGGCGCGCACACTGCGCGAGGGCAACGACCTGACAATCGTCGCCTGGGGCTGGTACCTGCAGGAGGCGCTAGCCGCAGCCGACGAGTTCATGGCCGAGCAACAGGCGACGATTGAGGTGATCGACCCACGGTCGTTGCGCCCGCTGGATAGCGACGCGATCCTGGCCTCGGTGATGAAGACAGGCAAGCTGCTGATCGTGCACGAGGCCAACAAGTTCGGCGGGCTGGGCGGCGAAATCAGCGCCATCGTGGCGGAAGACGCCTTCGCCTACCTGGACGGCCCGATCATGCGCATCGCCGGGCCGGAAGTGCCAGCCATGCCCTATAGCCCGCCGCTGGAACAAGCGTTCCTCCACGACAAACACGACATCCGCGCCGCCATCGAACGCTTGGCGGCCTATTAGGGGCGAGTGGTTAGTGACTAGTGACTAGTGGTTAGTGGTTAGTGACATCGGTGGGTTGGGGCCGTGCAGTAGTGCACGTAACTGCATACCGACCATCCGCTAATCACTCGTCACTAACCACTAACTACTAACCACTAGTCACTAGTTACTA
>QEUZ01000279.1 GCA_003577355.1 Chloroflexota bacterium
CGTGTGCTGGTGGACTTGCAGCAGCCTTGCGTAAAGCGTCGCCTGTTCCGCGGTTGGCTGGCCCATCACCGCCATGCGTGAGAGGTTGGCTGCATAGCCTTCCAGGTAGCTGACGTAATCGGTGCGCACGGCGACGCCGCGCTCGATGCGCGTTTCTCCTTCGCCGCCGTAGGTAACGATGTTCGTGCTGGCTTGGAGCATGCCGTGTGCGCTGTCGCAGCCGAGGCGCAGCAGTGTGGCTATCATGCGAGCGTGCAGGTCGCGCTCGCGCTCGCCGGGGCGGACGCTGCTGAACACTTCCAGGTGCGCGGCATCCTGGATCTCGGCGGCCGCGCGCAGCAGCGCCAGCTCCGCAGGGGTCTTGATATTGCGCACTGCTTCCAGTTGGTCGGTGCAGTCCACCAGCTCCGCCTGCGGTAGTCCGGCAGCTAGCGTCTCCCACTGCTCGACGCCGAACTCGCGGCGTTCCACTCCAATACGTCCGGCAGCTAGCCCACGCTCCCTGAGCACCTGTGCGGCGAGCGCATATGGGGATTCACTGTATTCGGTATAGCCGCGAATGTCCGCCAGCCAACTGGTGCGGCGGGCCAACCCGGCGGCGATGTGGCTGGCAAGCAGGGTCGGTTCACCGCTGGCGGGCCAAACGATCACGGCAGCGCGCGGGGCGTGGGTGAAGTCCTGCAAGCGGCCCAGTGTTCCGGGAAACCGCATGCCGCTGAGGTAGGCGACATTCCGGCCGGAACGCGCGACGATTGCGTCGTAGCCCTGCTCGGCGAAGATGCGCCGTAGCTCGGCTGCGTTGTAGCGTGGTTCACCTGCGGCCACTGTCTTCCCCCTTCAGCACGCCTTGTACCCATTCGGAATTATCTGCTACCGGCAGCTCGGCGCGTCTGGTTGCAATCGGGCGGATGCAAACCAGCGGAGACAGTGCGAGTGATGTGGTCCGGACGCGCAACAACGGATGCACTGCTCGGTGGAAGCGAGGGTCCGCGTACGTGTGGCGTGGCCTGCGGCACATTCCACCTGAGGGCGCAGAATGCGTAGAATCACAACGTATATCGACCACCGCTGCATGGTGGTGCGAGGTGGTCAAGGGAAGGCTTGTGCACAATTGCGCTTCTTGCTGAAAACGTCACGGGGTGAACCGGCAACCGCTTTCGACGACGCTGCCGGCCAACAGGTTCTCCAACGCCTGCGCCACGAGGGCCGCAAGCTGATCGAAGTCTTTGTCCTCTCGTCCGACGGGACGATCGACCGCTACCAGGAGCGCACCCGCCGGAAGCTTGGGTCGAATGCGGTGGCGTCGCGTACCTGGCTGTGCGAGACGGACGCCACCGGCGAATGGGTGAACGGGCGCTATATCCTGGAACCGGCCGAGGCCCTGGCGGCAATGGACCCACCCCCGTCTGCGGTGGTGCTGGTGCTGGCCGGCGCCGAGGGTAACCCGGAGGAAACGGTCGCGCAACTGCGCGAGACAGTCGCTGCAGGGTAGCTGCCGCCAGCGTCGGTTATTGGGTTGGGGAATGTTGGACGCCCGTGGGCTAGCCACGGGCGTCTGCGTCTGCGTCAGTAGGGCGGCGCGGCGGAGATTTCCAGCTCTTTCGCGGTGATGAATTCCAGTAGAGCCGGCACGCCTGCCTCGGTCTGGGCGATGGCGCGCTTGATCGCTGGGACGATCTGCTCGGGTTCTGTTACCCGTTCGCCATAGCCGCCGAGCGCCTGCGCGAAGTTGGCATAGTGCCCGCTGATGTCGGTGCTGCCGTACTTCTCGGTTGACACCTTCATCACCGGCAGTTCGATCGCCATCGAGAAGTTGTTGAACAGCACCGAGAGGATCGGCAGCCGCTCGCGGACCGCTGTTTCGAAGTCCATGCCGGTGAAGCCGATGGCGGCATCGCCCCACACGTTGATGCAGAGCTTATCCGGCCGGGCCAGTTTGGCCCCCATTGCCAGCCCCAGGCCGTAGCCCAGCTGCGTCGTCTTGCCCCAGCCCAGGTAGGTTAGTGGTTCGACTGGCTGCCAGAACGGCGAGAGCTGGTCACGTGGCGAGCCGGCGTCGTGCGTGATGATCGTGTTCGGTACGTCAACCGTGTTGAGCAGGTCGCGAATGACGCGGTAGGGGGAGAGCGGCGTTTCGTTGCTGTTCAGCTTGCGGGCCCAGCGCCCCAGCCATTCCTGCCGCACCGCGGCGATCCGTGCGGTTACGTCGGCCATGCGGCCACGGGGGCCGCCGATCCGCTCCTTGACCGCCGCGAGCACGGCATCGAGCATCAGGCCCGCGTCGCCGACCAGGGCAAGGTCGGATGGCAGGTCTTTGGCGATGTCGGCCGGGTCGAGGGTGCCGTGGATGATCGTCTTACCGGGCGGCATCTTCACCCCATACGACGTGGCGGTGAAGCTGCAGCCGATGCCGAAGATCACGTCGGCGTCGCGCAGGAACCGGTGCACAGCGGCCGGGATCGACCGCCCGCCGGAACCGAGCGCCAGGGGATGCGTTTCCGGGAAGGCGCTCTTGCCGCCGAGGCTTGTGGTGACTGGCGCTTCGAGTAGCTCAGCAAGCTCGCGCAGCTGCGGCCAGGCCTTGGCGTAATGCACACCCTGGCCGGCATAGAGCACCGGGCGCTCGGCGGCGACCAGCGCGGCGGCAACGGCATCGACATCGCGGGCATCCGGCCCGGAGCGATAGCTGCGCGAAGGTGTGTAATCGATCTCGTCGGGGAACTCGGTGTTCTTGATGTCCCAGGGGATCTCCACCAGGACGGGGCGTGGCCGCCCGTTACGCACCTGGGTAAAGGCACGCCGCAGCGCACTTGGCAGCGCATCCGGCACGGCCACCAGTTCCGCCGATTTGGTCACATGCTGGAAGTTGAGCCAGGCGCTGAAATTCGGTTGCACTGCCAGCATCTTGCGGTCGTATCCGGCTGGCAACACGAGAATCGGGGCCGATTCGCCGAACGATTGCGCCACGCCGCCGAAGGCGTTCTCGGTGCCGGGGCCGTGCTGCATCGCGAACACGCCGATTGTCTCGCCACTGGTCACCCGGCTCACGGCGTCGGCCATGTGCAAGCCGATGCGCTCTTGGCGCACGATGATCGGCCGGATATCGACCTCTGCCGCCGCCTCCAGAGTATCGTTCACCGGGTAGCCGATGATGTACTCAACCCCTTCGCGCTTGAGAATGCGCGCAACGAGTTGCGAACCTGTCAGTCCCACGCAGCAGCTCCATTCGTTCCGCTTCCTTCTGCCCGGTGGTTGGTTTCTATGCAGGCCATTGCCCGCGCCAGCGGCGTCCCCCTTCCGCTGCGCACTGCGCAAGTGTGGCCGCGCGGTCCCAGCACTTCACGCCGATCCAGCGAGCGATGTGCGTGATGACCGCTGCGCGACAGCGCGATGGCCACGTTCTGCGGGGTGATCTTCGCAGACATTCCAGCTTTGCGCACGCCGTTGTGCCGACCGGGCGGCATTGGTGTGGTGGAGTGACGGCTGTGGCGCAGAGACGCTCCGCACTGCTACGCAGCCGCTCAGCGTAAAGTTGCATGCTCCAGTTCCTTAGCGACACCAGAGCGTGTCACAGAAGCTGGCGTAGCGCCAGACGCATCGCCACACGACGCGGCTATACTGACCGCGCAGTGCACGATGGGAGGGAACACGTGGAGTACCGTTTGTTGGGCCGCTCCGGCCTGCGGGTTTCAGCGATCGGCCTGGGCGGCAACACCTTCGGGGGCGCTGGCTGCGACGCGCAGCAGACGGCGGCGATCGTCGACCGGGCGCTGGAACTGGGGATCAACCACTTCGATTGCGCCGATACCTATGGGGCGGGCGGCGGCTCGGAACGCAACCTCGGCGCAGCGCTGGCCGGCAGGCGTGACGACGCGATCGTCGCGACCAAGACCGGCTTCCCGCTCGGCTCTGGCCCGAATGCAGATGGGTTGTCACGACGGCGGATCATCAACAACTGCGAGGCGAGCCTGAAGCGGCTGGGCATGGACTACGTCGATATCTTCTACCTGCATCGTCCCGACCCACGCACCGACATTGATGAAAGCCTGGATGCGCTCAACGACCTGGTGCGACAGGGCAAGGTGCGTTACGCAGCCTGTTCCAACTACTCTGGCTGGGAGATCGCCCGCATGGTGGAACGGGCACAGCGCCACGGGTGGGCGGCTCCGGTCGTGTCGCAATCGCGTTACAGCGTGCTCTCACGCGAGGTCGAGCTGGATGTCGTGCCGGCGACGCTGGCCTACGGCATGAGCATCGTCCCGTATTCGCCGCTGGCGGGTGGGCTGCTTACCGGTAAGTATCGTGCAGGAGAACCGCCGCCTGCCGGGACGCGCGCCGCGCGCAGCGCCCGCATGCAGGAGCTGCTCAATAACGCCGGCATGGCGGTCGTCGAGCGGTTGCTGGCATTCGCCAGGGAACGCGGTCACACCGGCGGTGACCTGGCGTTAGCCTGGCTGCTGGCGCAGCCCACGGTGTGTTCGGTGATTGCCGGAGTAACCAGCCCCGAGCAGGTGAGCGCGAACGTCGCTGCGCTGGACTGGAAGCTCTCTGCGGAAGAGCTGGCGGAAATTGACGCGATCGTCGCCGACTGGCCGGCGGGATTGGACACCTGAGCGTATGGCGAATGAAACGCCCGACAACCGCATGGCGGCCTTCCGCGACTATCGCGCCAGGATGAACGCCCGCATAGGCGAGATCGACCACCGCGGGATCAAGCGCTTCTTTCGGTTGGATAGCGCGGCATACGAGCCGGGTGCGCTCGACCCGAAGACAAAGGAGCTACTCGGCCTGGTTGCCTCGGCGGTGTTGCGCTGCAACGACTGTATCGACTACCACATCGACCAATGCATCGACGCAGGCTGGAGCGACGCTGAGCTGTACGACGCGCTGAATGTCGCACTCGTCGTCGGCGGCAGCATCGTTATCCCACATCTGCGGCATGCTGTGGAGTCGATCGACATCGTGCGCGCCGAACGGATCAGCTAGGCAGGACTGCGTTCTCCGGTTCTTCAGCAGCGATGGTTGAGCGCGTCGCGATTGCGGCGCGCTCGCGTGCAGCTGCGCGCGAGAAGTAGATATAGAAGAGCGCCATCGCAACGGTCATGAAGAAAACGTAGGTGATGAACGAGACGTTGTAGCCGTAGTCGACGATCAGCCGCCCGACCACCAGACTCGCCAGCGACCAGCCGAGGTTCCAGGCTCCGGAACGGAAGCTGAACGCCTGGCTGCGTTCCTTCGCTGGCAGGATCTCCGAGGCGTAGGTGCTATCAATTGGCCAGGCCATGTTGATCGAGATCGTGCGGATGATTTGCCCGAAGATGGCCAGCGGCAAGATCGGGAAGGCGACCAGCAGCAAATAGAACGGGATCGGCGCAAGACGGATCAGCACGACGGCGTGCAATGGCCCGAAACGCTGCGCGAACCAGGGCGACAGCAAGCCGATGCCGGCCGCCAGCAACCCGGCGATGGCATAGATCAGACCGATCTGACCGGCGCTGGCGCCGATCGTCTTCAGGAACACGTTGTAGAAGGGGAAGATCGCCCCGGCCCCCAGGCTCATCAACCCACCGACGGCGACGAACACCGCCAGGTCGCGGCGCACGTTGCGTGGCGACTGCTGCGGTATGCCACTAACGACCGGCGAGGGAGGTGGTTCATTCTCGCCGGGCTTGGCCCGCTTGCGCTGGGCAGTCATCAGGAGCAGGGGTATGAGCGAGAGCGCTGCCAGCGCCAGGCCGGCGAGCAGCGTGTAGCGGTACGTTTCGGCGCTGGCTTCCTCCAGTGTCGTGATCAGGCTCAGCGTTTTCGGGAACCAGCCGCCGACAAGGCTGCCGACGGTCATTGACAGGGACTGCAGCGAAAAGGCCAAGGCTGCCACCCCATGACGCTGTTCGCGGGTGGTCATGTCGACAATAAACGGCATGGTCGGCACAAACAGGAACGCCGTTGCGGCTCCACCGAAGGCGGAAAAAACCAGCAGCAGGTTCGGGTTCGTGATCAC
>QEUZ01000280.1 GCA_003577355.1 Chloroflexota bacterium
TCGGTCCCTTCGCCGGGTTGGGTGAGCCGGAGAAGTATGTGGCGCGCGAGCTCTTGTTGTTCCGGGGTCAAGCCGGCATAGATGGCATCGGCCTGGCGGGCCAGTGCGCCGGAGACCCCGCCGACCCGACGGTAGGCTTCCAGCGTCAGCATCGAACCGGCACGCTGCTCCCAGAGCTGCAACAGGGCATGTTCCAGCAACGGCAAGGCGCCCGGCTGATGGTTGACGTCGGCCAGAATGGTCTCGACCAGGCCCTCCTCAAACTGCAAACCGACGGCGTGCGCCGGTTCGACAATTGCCTGGTAGAGCCCATCGGAGGAAAGCGGGCTGACCAGATACTGGCTGTGGGCGACCTGCTGGGCCAGCTCCGGCCAGGCAGCAGTATGCGGGTAGAAGTCGGCGCGCATTGTCACGATGACGACGCAGCGGCCGCCGGGGGTCCGCGCGGCATAGAGCAGGTTCGCAAAGAACGCGGAGCGTTCGTCGTCGTCGCGACAGAGCGTGAACGCTTCCTCGAACTGGTCGACAAGCAGAACGACGCGATGGTCGGCGTGCGCACCGCTCAAGGCAAACGCTACCGCCAGGTCGAGTGTCCGATGGTCGCGCTCCAGGCCATCCAGGGTGTTTTGCATGCTGCCCGCAGTAGCGGGAGACAAGGTGGTAATGGCAGCCGCGAGCTCGACCAGCGGCCGTGCGCCGGGCTTGAAGATGCGCTGTGGCCAGCGGTCACTGCCCGGCAGCCGGCCATCGGCGAGTGCTGGTAGCAGCCCCGCCCGCACGAGCGAGGACTTGCCGGAACCGGATGGCCCCAGCACCGCCAAAAAGCGGCCATCGCGCAGCTGCTCCAGCAGCCGCTGTACGTCGGCGTCGCGCCCGAAGAAATAGCGCGCGTGCTCGCGCTCGAAGACTTCGAGCCCGCGATACGGGCACGCGCTGTCATCGCGCGCGACCGCTACCAGGGGGCTGATCGCGACGCCCCGGACGGCGTTGATCAGCGCCTGTATGCCGCGTGGCTCGTCCGCTCCGGCGCGCATGTCGACCCAGGTGCGCGTGCTGAGGAACGGAGGCAAGGTTGTTGGGTCGAACGGTTCGGATACACCGGGGAGCAATACGAGAAATAGGCGGAAGGCCCGGTCCTTGGCGGCCCGGTCAAGTGCGACGGCAAGCTCTTCACGTACCCAGTCACCAAGCCCATGCGGACCGATGAAGATTGCGCAGGCGCGGGTTGCGCGCAACCCTTCGACAATCTCATCCTGCCAACGGCCACCTGGGGTCAAGTTCCAGATATCGAGCCAGGGTTCGACGCCAGCCCGTTTCAAGCGCAGGGCGATGCGTTCGACCACCGGCTTATCGCGGCTGTTGTGGGAGAGGAAGACATCCCAGGATTCGATGTGCGAGCGCTCGGCCTCCGGAGCGCTGGTCGGCGTCTGGCCTCCTGGCGGGGAGAGGTCGGTCATGCGCTGCGCTCGCTCGTCCGCATCTGGTCGCTATAGCGGCAGTATAGCCCATGCGGATGCGAGGGCATTACTCGCCGACCCCCTCATGCAGGTAGGTGATGCGCTCCTGCATGGTCAGCGCGCGTGGCTGGCGTGCTTCGGCCAGGGCGCGTAACTGGTCCGATGGCGCGTCGATTGCGGCGTAGCTGAAGAGCAGCACCTCGCCGGTAAGCGACGTGATGACGATGCGCTGTTGCGCGGCGTTGAGGGTGACGTTGCCGATGTTCCAATCCGGGGTGAGTAGCTCGGCAGTGGTTTGTGGTGCGTCGGTGGACCACAGATGGATGCGTCCATCGGAGGCGAGGACGGCCGCGGCATCGCCAGTTTCGCTGATGTAGGCGCGCAATGTCAGCAGTGTCCCGCCTGGCGCCGCACTCACGCGGGTCCAAGTTTCGATGTCCCAAACCCCGGTAAAACCAAAGCGGCCGGCTAGCGCAAGCCACTTCCCGTCGGCGCTGATCGCCCCATCGTGGGCGCGCAGTTCACCCAGCATCCCAGCCGGCCGCAGGACAGTGCCGCTGCGCACGTCCCAAACGCGGATGGGGTCGAAGGCGGTAAGCAGCACGACCTGCGCTCTACCCGGCGCCGCCAGCAGCCCGGTGAGCGTGCCGCCTTCTGCTGGCAGGCGAGCGACGTGCGCGCCGGTCGCTGCATCCCAGGCGGAGGTATTGCCCAGGGTATCGCTGGTGATGACGAGGCGGTCGGCGTCAGCGAGCGTGCCCAGCTGTGCGTCGCTGGCGATTACGGTAGCAGCGGCGCCGTCTGCGACGTGCCAAAGACGTGCGCCATCCGTGCTATGCAGGCTCAACAGCAACCGACCATCTGCGCTGAACTGCAACCCGCTGATGGCCGCACCGGAAGATGTGAGCGCGCGGGAGGTCCCGTTGGCGGTGTCCCAGAGGATGACCCCGCCGCCAACGGCTCCTATGGCCAGATAGCGGCCATCCGGGCTGAATTCGAGCATGAGCGGCGCATCGCTTGGGAGGGCCAGGGTTGCGATCTGCTGGCCCGTCAGCGGTTCCCAGATATCTACTCCCCCTTCGCGCGCGAGAGCCAACCGGGTCCCATCGCGGCTGAGCGCCCCAGGAGTCGCGACGCCACCGTGGTCGGGTAGGGTCGATGCCAGGGGAATGCGGAGAAGCGCCTCGCGCAGCGTCTGGGTTGATATCTCGTTTGCTTGAATCTTGACAGCTTCCAGCGCGAGTCGCAGACCGAGCTCCGGGTCGCTGCTGAAAAGCGCGCGAGCGCGCTCGGAGAGTTGCTGCGCGAAGGCGTAGCGACTGGCGGCGAGCGCGCGCTGGTCGGAGGACTGGGCAGATTCGCGCTGAAGCAGTGCGACCACTGCCAGCGACGTGGTCAGCAGCAAGCCGAGCGACAGCCCGGCGATGATCTGGCGCGTGCGGCGCCGGGCCGCACGGCGCTCCTGCCGCGCACGCGCGGCCGAGGTATTCAGGAATTCGCGTTCCAACGCATTCAATGCTGTGTCGTAGTGACTGCGCCACTCTTCGGCAGTGGCCAGACGCGCGCCCCGGTACAGTGCACTCTCGTCGCGGCCCAGACGTTCCCATTCCTGGGCTGCTTCAGTGATGCGGCGGTGCTCGCGCAAACCGGCGCGGTCTGCATCGATCCAACCTCGCAACCGTGGCCAGCCGCGGATCAGTGCTTCGTGGGCGACATCGACGGTGCGGGCGCCAGTTGAGTCGCCTCCGACGGTGAGCAGGCGCGCATCGACAAGGATCTGGATCACGCGTTGCACATCGGGCGCGCTCGCCACATCTCCTTCAAGCTCGTTCATGGTCGAGCGCCGGCGGGTGTCTTCGGCGCCGTCACCAGGTTGCGTCAGGCGCAGCATCGTCCGGCGCAGCGCTTCACGTTGCGGCTCGTCCAAACGGTCGTAGATAAGCTCCGCGCGGCGGGCGAGGGCGCCAGAGACGCCGCCCACGCGACGATAGGCTTCAAGGGTGAGCATCTGTCCGGCGCGCTGCTGCCACAACTCGAGCAGCGCGTGTTCCAGCAGCGGAAGGGCGCCGGGTTCGTTCTCGACATCGTCAAGAATCGTTGCGACCAGCCCAGCTTCGAACTCGAGTCCGACGCGCGCGGCTGGCTCGGCAATCGCGGCACGCAGGCCGTCGGTTCCGAGTGGGCTTACCAGGTAGTGGTCGCGGGAGAACTGCTGCGCAAGGTCCGGGTACGCCGAGCAGCGTGGATAAAAGTCGGCCCGCATCGTTACGACAACCGTGCAGCGGCCACCGGGGACGCGTGCGGCATAGAGCAGGTTGTCGAAGAACGCCTGCCGCTCGGTCTCATCGTCGCAGAGGGTGAAGACCTCCTCGAACTGGTCGACGACCAGCACGATTCGCGCATCGGCTGGGCGCCCTGCGGAGACGAGGGCCAGCGCCAGGTCAAGCGAGCGTTGATCGGTTCGGAGCGCGTCGAGGGTGGCTTGCATGCCTCGTTGCTCGGCGCCAGCGAGCGACTCAAGACTGGCTGCAAGTTCCACTAACGGACGTTGGCCCGGTCGCATCAGTCGAATCTGCCAGCTCTCGCTGCCGGGGACGCGACCGGCACGCAACGCTGGCAACAACCCGGCACGGACAAGTGACGACTTCCCGGTGCCCGATGCGCCGACGACGGCGAGCCAGCGGCTATGTCGCAGATGCTCGATAAGGCGTTGCGTATCGGCATCGCGGCCGAAGAAGAACGCAGCGTCCTCGGCTTCGAAAACCTCCAACCCACGATACGGGCAGACGCCAGGGGCGCTCTGTACCGGGTCTGGTGCGCCGAGCGGAACACCGCGCACGGCATTGACGAGGCGTTGCAGCGCTTGGCTGTCGTCGATACCGCTGCGTAGATCGACCCAGGTGCGGGTGCTCAGGAACGGGGGCAGGGTTGTCGGGTCGAACGGCTCCGGTACGCCGGGGAGTAACACGACGAAGAGGCGGAAGGAGTGGTCCTTTGCCGCGCGGTCCAGCGCAAGCGCCAGTTCCTCGCGCACCCAATCGCCCAGGCCATGGGGGCCGAGGAAGACGGCGCATGACGAGGATAGGCCTAGACCGGCGGCAATCTCCTCCTGCCAGCGGCCTCCCAGTGTCAGATGCCACGCATCGAGCCATGGTTCGAGGCCGATGCCCCGCAGGCGTGTGGCGATGCGCGCGATACTTGGCTTGTCGCGGCTGTTGTGCGAGAGAAAGACATCGTAACGCGCGTTCCCACCTGCCGCAGCCGGCGAGCCAGGTTCCAACGACGGCCTGCCAGAGATGTGGTCCGGCGTGTTCACGACGCGCGCTCATCCAGTTGCGGGATCATTCCTGCAGCGGAGTATAGCCCTGTGCGAACCATACGTGGGACGCACGGTGGTACGCTGCCGTCGAAACGGGACGTTCGGCGCAACAGGACATGTTGGTGAGGTGAACGAGCGATGCAATCGCCACCGGAAACGCCCGGCGAGCAGTTGATCGAAATGACCGGTAATGTGGAGCGGCCGGTACGCCCGGAGCTGGCAGTCACGCCCGACCCAGCGCCGGACGTGGTGACATTCGAGATCGTGCGCAACGACCCGGAGGTGCGCGCGTTGATCGAGCAGGCGAACACTAACCTGGGGGTACTAGGCTACACCGAGCACGGCGAGCGGCATGTCGCGTTGGTAGCGCGCATCGCCCGCAACGTGTTGCGGTTTCTCGACTACGATGAGGAGACACAGGAGCTTGCCGCCATCGCCGGCTACTTGCACGACATTGGCAACGTCGTCAGCCGCCATGACCATGCCCATACAGGGGCACTGCTGGCGCATGCTGTACTCCACCGGCTCGGCATGCCACCGCACGACATCGCGATTGTCATGGGGGCGATCGGGAGTCATGGCGACGACGGTGGGCGGCTGGGTGAAGCGGTGCATCCAATCGGTGCGGCGCTGATCCTGGCGGACAAGTCGGATGTCCACCGCAGCCGCGTGCGGAACCCCGACCCGACCACCTTCGATGCGCACGACCGCGTCAACTATGCCGCGCAAAGCTCATTCCTGCGCGTGGACGAGCTGCAGAAGACGATCACCCTGGAGCTGACGATCGACACCAGTGTCGCCCAAGTGATGCACTACTTCGAGATCTTCTTGCCGCGCATGTTGATGAGCCGCCGCGCCGCCGAATTCCTCGGGTGCGCATTCCACATCAATGTGAATGGGGTAGAGCTGCTCTAGGCAGGCCGGGGGTGCGCGGCGTTCGAACGGCAGACCAAACGCACGTCGAGCCACGCACACCCCGCGCCTGACACAACTGATGCCTGTTCGTTGTCAGCTCATCAGCGTCTCAAGCTCGTCCAGCAATCCTTCGAAGATGCTGAGCGCGTCCTCAATCGGTTGCGGGGTTTCCATATCCACCCCCGCGTCACGGAGCAGATCGAGGGAGTATTGCGATGAACCACGCGAGAGGAACCGCAAGTAGCGGTCGCGGGCAGGCGCGCCTTCTTCGAGGATCGCCTTAGCGAGTGCGGC
>QEUZ01000281.1 GCA_003577355.1 Chloroflexota bacterium
ACGCGGTTCCCCGGCCGCATCGAAGTCGTCCAGTCACAGCCACTAGTGATCCTTGACGGCGCTCATAACCCGGACAAGATGCGCTCACTCCTCGCTAGCCTCGACCAGCTCTACCCTGATAGGAACCTTGTCGTCGTGTTCGGAGTGCTGGAGTCGAAGAGCCATATCGACATGCTCGACATTCTCGCGCCGAAGGTCGCAACCCTTGTTGCGACCGCTCCCAGCGTCATCGCCAAGCCACCTGTCCCGGCAGCGATGCTGGCGGAACGCGCTCGCACGTTACTCTCCAACGTTAGGGTTGCCGATGATCCGCTGGACGCAGTCGAGATCGCTATCCAGTGCGCCGGGCCTGACGACCTCGTGCTCGTCACTGGCTCACTCTATCTCATCGGCAATGTCCGCGAGCGTTGGTACCCAACCGAGCACATCCTCAGCCAGGGCACAAGTTGGCCAGCCCCACCGTAGAGGCCGACAAGCGCCAGCGGTTGCGCGGATATCGACAACAGTCCCAACGCGACGACGCATGGCAACAACATGACGCACCTGCCCAGCCGTGCTACGCTGGCTTCCAGTCTCGGTTACCGGACAGGTGTATTGAGTGAGGAGGGGCAATGATGGCAACAACGACGACGCGCGATATCACAGCACTGCGCGAGCGGGTCAAGGCAGCGATTGCCGCCGAACGCGAGCACATCATCGAAGTCAGCGAGACGATCCGGCAGAACCCTGAGCTTGGCTTTGAAGAATTCATGGCCTCAACCCTGCTCGCGGACCATCTACGTGAAGCAGGATACGAGGTTGAGAAACCCTACGGTGGCCTGGAGACGGCATTCCGCGCCACGCGCAAGGGATCTGGCGCTGGCCCGACCGTTGCCGTGTTGGCTGAGTACGACGCGCTGAAAGGCATCGGCCATGGGTGCGGTCACAACCTCATCGCCGGCTCCGGGCTTGCTGCAGCGATTGGTATCGGCGCGGTGATCGACGAACTGGACGGTACGTTCGTGATCATTGGCACACCAGCGGAGGAGGGCGGCGGCGGCAAGATCATCCTGAACGAGCAAGGCGCCTTCAAGGATGTCGATGCAGCGTTGATGATCCACCACGCTGGGAACCAGACCGGCGCCCCGGTCACCTGGCCCGATGGCACCTGTTTGGCAGTCGCCGATATCGACTTCGAGTTCTTCGGCAAGCCGGCCCATGCGGCAGCCGACCCCTACAATGGTGTCAACGCCCTCAACGCGGTCATCAAGCTCTTCACTGGCATCGATGCGCTCCGCCAGCATATCCACATGGATGCACGCATCCACGGCATCATCACCCATGGCGGCGATGCCGCGAACGTCGTGCCAAAGTACGCCAGCGCAACGTTCTTCGTGCGCGCGGCGAGCAGAGCGTATCTCGATGAGCTCGTCGCGAAAGTCAGCGACGTTGCGCGTGGCGCGGCGTTGATGACCGGCTGCGAACTGAAAATGACGCAAGGACCAACCTGTTTCGACATGCGACCAAGCTACATACTGGGCGCTGCCTATCTGGAGAACATGCGCGATGTTGGCTTGGACATCTCGAACCGCCGCGAAGGACGCGGCATGCACTCTACCGATTTCGGCAACGTGTCGTATGTTGTGCCCGCAGTCACCGGCTCGTTCGCGATCAGCCATGACCCGATCCCCGGGCATTCGCAGCAGGTCGTGGACGCTAGCGGGTCTGAGTACGGTTACGACCAGTTCATCAAGGTGTCGACGGCTATGGCGCTCACCGCGCTGGATATCCTGACCAGCCCGGAAATGGTTGATGCAGCCTGGAAAGAGCACGCCGCCTGGAGCGAACGCTACGAGCGCTGACGGGCAACGACTTACCTATCGGGGCGCTTGTACTCGCTGCGCGGCAGGCTCACCCGGCCAGCGGTTGAACCACCATTGACGTGGATAATCTCACCAGTTATCCAGTTGCTGGCGGGGTCGATCAGGAACCGCACGACGTTGGCGATATCCTCGCCAGCGCCGGTGCGACCCAAGGGGATGCCGCGCAGCAGCGCCGCAGAGTAGGCGTCCATCTCCGGCGGAGGTGGTGATGTCCACACCTGGTCAAGGACAAGCCCCGGAGCAACGGCGTTGACCCGGATGCCGTGTTCGGCGAGCTCAATCGCCAGCACCTTGGTCAGCATGTTCAGGGCCGCCTTGGAACCGCAGTAATGCGCCGCGCCACGGCGCGCCGAGTCACCAGCGGTACTCGAGATGTTGACAATGTTGCCCCCATTGCCACAGGCGATCATGGCTCGGGCGCCAGCGCGACACAGATAGAACGGGCCGTGCAGGTTGACGCCCCACACCCGTTCCCACTCGCGGTCATCCATATCAACGAGCAGCGTGTTGGGGAAGATCCCGGCGCAATTCACCAGCAGGTCGAGGCGACCCCAGCCACCAAGCGCCATTGCGACGAGGTTCTCTGCCTCCTCGCGCACGCTGACATCCCCCTGCACGGCCATGACCGTCGCCCCAGCGCCGGAGAGGCGCCCGGCAACAGCCTCCGCGCGAGCGGCGCTGGAGTCGTTCACGACCACCCGATACCCTTGCTCTGTGAGCATCGCAGCGATGGCGCTGCCGATGCGCCCACCTGCCCCGGTAACGATTGCAACCAGCTCGTTCGATATCGTCATCTGCGGTCGAATACCTCCAACCAGCGACGCCAGTTCGGCGTTTCTGGCGCTGTCTCCACCACAGGCGCTTCGACGTTGGCTGGCGGAGCAGGCTGCCAGTCAATCAGGACCAGCGTTTCACCCGGGTACGCTAGCAGCAGGTCACGCCGCGCCCGTTGCTCGACATAGGTGTAATAGGCATCGGTCGCGTAGCGCTGCACCTGCGCTTCCAATGCTCCATTCTCGGCGACCATGGCGGCGAGCGTTGCCCGGTGCATGTCGATATCGGCCTGCAGCTCGCGAGCGCGCAATGCCTGGCCGGCAAATGCCAGCACAAAGTACAGCGCCGCCAGCAACAGCGCCAGCATGGTCAACCGCGTGCGCTGCGCATGGAGGCGCGCTGGCAGCGTTGTCAGGGCGTGCATCGTCATCTCGCGACGAGGCGGGCGATATCCGGCCGGTAGGTATGCCAGCCGGAAGCCTGCTCATAGGCGTGCGCTGCACGCAACACCGTCGCCTCGTCAAACGCGCGGCCGATGATCTGCAACGACACCGGCAGCCCGTCAGAGAACCCGCAAGGGATGGCGATCCCCGGCAAGCCGGCCATGTTGGCCGGAATAGTGAAGATGTCCGCCAGGTACATCTGCAACGGGTCGTCAGTTCGCGCACCGATTGGAAACGCGACAGTGGGCGATGTCGGCGCGAGGATCACATCGACCTGCTCGAATGCTCGGTCGAAATCGCGCTTGATTAACGTGCGCACCTTCTGCGCCTTGACGTAGTACGCGTCGTAGTAGCCGGATGCCAGGGAGTAGGTGCCTAACATGATCCTGCGCTTGACCTCAGGCCCGAACCCTTCGCCCCGCGTGCGCAGGTACGTTTCCAGCAGTGTTTCAGCCTCCGAGCTCAGGCCGTACTTGACCCCATCGTAGCGCGCCAGGTTCGCGCTCGCCTCAGCTGGCGCCGTGATGTAGTAGGTCGGCAGTGCGTACTTCGAGTACGGCAGCTCCACCGGCACAAGCGTTGCCCCCAGTTTCGCAAACGTCTCGTAGGCTGCTTCGCAGGCTGCCTGGACACCTGGTTCCATGCCCTCGACAGCGCTGAACTCCCGCGCAATCCCTATGCGCATGCCGCGCACGCTGCCGGTCAAGCCAGCCGCATAATCGGGGACAGGCAGCGGGGCAGATGTCGAATCACGCGGGTCGTGACCGGCGATTGCACCGAGGATCATCGCGCAATCTTCAACGCTGCGCGTAAACGGCCCGATTTGGTCGAGCGAGCTCGCGAACGCGATCAGCCCAAAGCGCGAGACACGGCCATAGGTCGGTTTGAGTCCAACGACGCCACAAAAGCCGGCCGGTTGGCGAATGCTGCCGCCGGTATCCGAACCGAGCGTGGCAATTGCCTGGCCAGCGGCAACGGCTGCGGCGGAACCCCCGCTCGACCCGCCCGGTACGCGAGTCGGGTCCCAGGGGTTGCGCGTGGTGAAGAAAGCTGAGTTCTCCGTCGAGGAACCCATCGCAAACTCGTCGGTGTTGAGCTTGCCGACGAAGACCGCCTTGTCGGCACGAAGCCGTTCGACGACGGTTCCGTCGTAGGGCGAACGGTAGCCCGCGAGGATCTTCGAGGCGGCGGTCGTCGGGGCATCGACAGTGCAGAAGATATCCTTCAGCCCGACAGGAATACCCGTCATCGGGCGCGCCTCACCCGCGGCGATCGTCTCATCCGCAGCTGCCGCCATCTCCCGCGCCTGTTCAAACATTGGTGTGATAAACGCTTGGACGACCGGCTCGACCTGCTCAATGCGCGCTATGTGTGCCTCAGCAAGCTCAACCGCGCTGAGCTCGCGCTTGTCGAGCAAACGGCGCGCTTCGGCCAGGGAAAGATCTACTGGTACTACCATCTCAGTCGTGGCCCCAATGTGCGTCATCCGGCGTTACAGTTGGTCGAAGACGGCTTTGACGACGATGTAACCGTCCTCGTGACGAGGTGCATTCAACAACACCAGCTCGCGTGGCAACGACGGCTCTACCGCGTCCTCGCGCATCACACTCTGAAGCTCGATCACCTGCGCGGTTGGCGGGATGTCGTTGGTATCGACTTCTTCAAGCATCGAGATATGGTCGAGCACCGACGAGAGCTGCTCGCGCATCCGCTCCATTTCCTCAGGCGTCAACCCGAGCCGGGCAAGCGCGGCAACATGCTCGACGGTAGCCAAGTCAAGCTTCAAGGGACGCCCTCCCCGACAGATACCGATGCCACGATCCTGCACGATGCACCTGTGACGGCGCGTCAGCGCAGTCTACCATTCACTCTGCCCGCGTTCCGCCGAGTCAGGTCCTGATTGTGCGCTGACATCCGATGGGTACACGGCGACCCGACCGATGATCGACTCCAGCGCTCCTCACACCGGGTTATCTCGTGCAACAGCCCAGGCGCCAACACTGGTGAACGGCGGAATCGCCGCACCCGAAGCAGGGCAATTTCGAGGGGAACAACGCTGCTCCCCAGGGCGGCCCCTGTCGACCACATGGAGATCCCTCGACTGTCGCTGGGGATGACCTGGGGACGCGTAGTATCAGCGCAGACGATACGTGGCAGCGCCACACCAAAGGCGAAACGCCCCACTGGCCGTTGCCCGCAGTTGACGAAGCGACGCTGCGCAACCCGGAACAGGTCAGGCAATCGGTGCGGTGATCCGGCTCTACGCCATCCGCAACGTCCGAATGCGCCGCTCGATGATCTCCGCGACAGCCGCATCGATTTCGTCCGGAGTGCCGTCTAGGTAATACGCACCGCGCGCATTTGGGTGTGCGCGTACTTCCGGCAAGGTAAATGCCCGGCCCCCATATGCGACCGCGGGCGGCGGGACTACCTGCCTCATAATCTGTTCTGCGGCGACATATGCGCTTGCGGCGGCAGGCGCAGTGGTTGCGCCGATACAGACAAGGTCGGGTTCGACGTGACGGAGCGTTGTGACCAGGTCGTCGATCGGCACACCACTTCCGAGGAAGATGACGCGCCAGTTCCGCCGTCCGAGGAAGATAGACAGCATCATCAAGCCGACTTCGTGTTCCTCACCGGGCGCGCAGACCGTGACCACCTTGCCCCGGCCGGAAATGCCGCCAACCATGTTGAAGATCAGCGACAAGCGCCGCATGATGACGCGTGTGGCGAAATGCTCCAACCCGGCAGGTATCTCCCCCCGTTCCCAACGGTCGCCGATGTCACTTAGCGCCGGGCGAATGACGCTCAGGCAGGCCTCTTCCACAGAGAACTGCGCGATCGTCTCGTCGAGGATCCGATCGGAGCCGCAGTCGTCGAAATCCAAC
>QEUZ01000282.1 GCA_003577355.1 Chloroflexota bacterium
GCCCCCGGTACGAGGTCCGGGTTCACCGACGGTATCGCGATCATCTCAGCAAGGGTACTGGTGACCTCAGCACGGGTAATCGGTCGCATGCTCGGTTGCCTTTCCGCTGGCGCATATTGCGTATCGGGGTAACCATGCCGCAATTCGGTCAGTTCGTCATCCTGTCCTCCCGTGCGTGCGCAACCTGCGCGAGACCCGGCGTCATCGGCGCAGGAACAGCGCAGGCGCCTCCAGCGGGACGCGCACGCCCCATCGGGCACGGCGGGTCGCCCGTATACTTGCCCGGTGACACGGCGACGCCCGCCGGACAAGGATGGTTTGGTGACGGTTTCGAGCGAACGTGTAGCCGACCTCGGCACAGTCGATGACCCAATCATCGAGATCCGCGGCTTGGTCAAGCGCTATGGCGCACATACTGCCGTCGATGGGGTCGATCTGACGGTTCGGCGCAACGAGATCTTCGGCATCCTCGGGCCGAACGGGGCCGGCAAGACAACCACACTGGAAATGGTCGAAGGGCTGCGTGTCCCAGACGCCGGCACGGTGCGGGTGGCCGGCATCGACACCGCTGCTGACCCCGTTGCCGTGAAACGCATCATCGGCGTACAGCTCCAGACGACTGCCCTGTTCGACCACCTACGCGTCAACGAGATCGTCGCGCTCTTCGCCGAGCTCTACGATGCGGATGCCAGGCGAGAACACGTAGCCCACTTGATCGGGCTGGTATCGCTCGACGAGAAGGCCGGAGCGTTCGTGAACGAGCTTTCGGGCGGTCAACGGCAACGCCTGTCAATCGCGCTTGCGCTGGTCAACGACCCGGCGATCCTCTTCCTGGACGAACCGACAACTGGGTTGGACCCGCAAGCGCGCCGCAGCCTCTGGAGCGTCATCGAAGGGTTGCGCGCCTCCGGCAAGACGATCGTCCTGACCACCCACTACATGGAAGAAGCCGAAGTGCTGTGCGACCGCGTCGCTGTCATGGACCACGGGCGGATCATCGCCTGCGACACGCCCCGGGCGCTCATCCAGTCGCTCGACCAGGTTGCGACGATCCGCGCGCAGGTGACCAGGACGATCGCCCCTGCACGCCTGACCGCTCTACCAGGAGTCACTGCGGCTGAGCTCAGCGACGGGCAATTGGAGCTGCGCTCCGGCGATCTCGCCGCGACGCTGAAAGCGCTGCTCGACCTGGCCGGCGAGCTCGGCATCCACCTCGACAACCTCGCGACCACTGGCGCCACCCTCGAAGATGTCTTCCTGGCCTACACCGGGCGGAGTCTGCGCGAGTGAGGCGCTTCAGATCGTTCAACGCGATGACTACCGCGAACGTCAAGATGACCGTGCGCAACCGCACCGCCCTGTTCTGGAACCTGGCCTTTCCGCTGCTGTTCATCGTGCTGTTCGGCTTCCTGATCGGCAACGACTCGTTCTCGTTCGATGTTGGGATCGTGGGGGCCGATTCGTCGCCGATCGCGCACGCGATCACCGCTGAAATGCAACAGACCGATGGCTTCAGCGTCAAGACCGGCACGGAGGACGCCGAAATGACGGCACTCCGTGATGGCCGCCGTTCCGTCGTCGTCGTCTTCTCGGCTGAGGCAGGGGACCAGGTTCATGCTAACGTCTACTGGGACCAGTCCAACCCGCAGCAAGGCTCGATTGCGTTGAGCGCGGTGCGCCAGTTCCTCAGCGAGGCCAACGCCTCGATCACCGGCGGCGTTCCAGCGATTGATGTGCAGGTGCAGGCGGTGGATTCGAAGGCGCTCCGCTATATCGACTTCTTCGTCCCGGGCGTCCTGGCGTTGTCGTTGATGAACTCCGGCATGATCGGGCTGGCTTCGGCCTTCGTTACCTACCGCGAGCGCGGCATCCTGCGGCGGATCAAGGCCACCCCGTTCCCGCTCTCCTCGTTCATCGGCGCGCGCATCACCAGTCAACTGTTCGTCAGCGTGACGCAGGCGATCGTACTTGTCGGGGCAGGCATGCTGTTGTTCGACCTGCGGATCAATGGCAACCCGCTGTATATCCTGGTTATGGTCATCCTCGGCTCGCTGGCCTTCCTCTCACTTGGCTTCGTGATCGCGGCATTCGCCCGCAACCAGGAAGCGGCCGACTCGATCGCCAACGCCTTCTCGTTCCCGATGATGTTTCTCTCCGGCATCTTCTTCCCGGTCGATTCCGCGCCGGAGTGGTTGCAGCCGATCATGCGCCTGATCCCGCTGCGCTACCTGGCCGACGGCCTGCGCGACCTCATGGTGCGCAATGCTGGCCTCACCGATGTCTGGCCAGAGCTGCTGATCATGGCGGCGACCGGCGTCATCGGGTTCCTGCTGGCGCTGCGCTTCTTCCGCTGGGATACGACGTAGATGACAGGTGACAGGCAACAGGTGACAGTGGTTGTGACGCCCTGCTCACTGTTGCGCCGTGGCAACGCTGTTCACTCGTTGCCACGGGTTACGCTGCACGTCCCCAAACGATGTCGCCAAGCCGGATGCGCGCGCGGCTTCCGTTGGGGACAGCCGCATAGAAGCCACGTAAGCCGCCATCGAGGAACTTGAGCGCCTCTGACACCAGCGCCGGCGGCGCCAGTGGGTCGTCCAGCGCGAAGCGACTGAACTCGACGCACGGGTGGGCGACCCGCACGCCGTGCAGCTGGATCTCCCGTCCATCAGCGCCGGTCACCTTGAGTCCGCCAGCGATATCGTCCAGGCGCACCAACCCGGTGCACTCGATCAGGATGTTCTCTCCAGCAATGCCATCGCACAGCCCAGCATGGAAACGCTCGCGCATGGCGCTGTAGTGGCTGGTAAACCCGATCGAAACGCCGTTGATGCCCTGCACATGCTTCGTTTCCGGGTGCAGCGCGTTATGCACATCGTAGATCGTGCCGTCACCGGTCTCCAGGCTCACCCCTTCAGGCGTCAGCGTGATGGACTCGACGCTCCGCAACGGCGCAGGGTCGTAGTATCGCCCCTTGGGCGGTCCCATCTTCAGGCTCGACCGTTGGATCTGCAGGTGGACGATCCGTCCGAGTTCACTCCAGTCGTGCATCACCCGTGCTCTCATCTATCCGTTTCCGGGAACGGCTTCAGCCAAGTTCCCGCACGATCACGTCGGCCAACACCCGCGCTTCCGTCTCGACGCGCGCGATCGGCACGAAATCGACGCCAGTCAGGCCAACCCCGCCGCCGACGCCGTACATCACCGTCGGCACACCGCGTGCACACGGCCCACCGGCATCGAACGAGCCACCCAAATAGACCCGCTGCGGCTGCTCTCCAACAATCCGCTCGTGCGCCGCCACGAGCGCCAGCACGCCGGGATCCGCCTCAGCCACAAGCGCGGGCAGCATCGCCACCCCCTGGCGCACCGTGACCTCGAACGGGCTGAGATCGCCGATCGCGCTGCGCACTTCGTCAACCGCAGCAGCCAGGTCATCCCCCGGCAGCAGGCGGCGGTCGATCGCCAGCCAGGCGTCCGACGGCAGGGTATGCGGAGCGACCGGCTCATAGCGCACCTTGTACACAACAGCATGCCGGCCACCCAGCAGCGGATGCGTATCCGGCCAGGTGAGCCTGCGCACGCGGTGGACGACATCGGCCACTGCTTCGATGACGTTCAACCCTTCCTGCGGGCTGCTCGAATGCGCGACCTTGCCTCGGATGTGGACATCGACATCGACCCGCCCCCGGTTACCCAGCGTGATCGCGCCACCGGAGTCGATCTGGATGATCCCGAACTGTGGCAGGCTCTCGCGGGCCGCGATCGCGTCAAGCAGCGCATCGGAACAGGCGTGGCTGGAGCGCCCCTCGTTGTTCACCGCCCACCACAGCCGGCCACGTAGGGGTGTGCCACGTTCCTGGAGCGCCTTCAACACCGCCAGCATCACCGCCTGGTGCGCCTTACACTGGCTAACCCCCTGGCCAAACACCGCCGGTTCATCGCAACCATACGCACCGGCGTTGGCAACCGCGCCGGAGAACGGGTCTTCCATCAGGTTGTGGTGCTGGGCCGGGGTGTAGTTCATCAGGAGCAACGACTTGCCACTGCGGCCCTCGCCAGCCCGTACCAGCAAGTTGTTCCCGACATCGATCAGGTCGTAGATCCCGAGGCGCACCAGTTCTGGGCGGATCACCTGCTGGACATAATGCACCAGCTTCGGGTCATCCGGTTCCATCAACGTCTCGTAACCCAGCGGGACATCGGTCGGCACGCGGGCAAGTCGCACGAGGGTATCGGTCAGGTAGTTCCGGTCGATCGTCAACGCGTCTCCAGCAGCAGCCACAGGCATCCTCCGCTCTACGCCGAGAGTATCGCGCATGATCGGCGGATTACGGGCGGCGATGAAGGTTAGTCGTGGACTTCGACGCGCATGCCTTCGTAGGCCCAGGCGTAGAGCGCGGCGGCGTCGGCCACCGGCAGGTTCACGCAGCCGTGGCTCGCGGAGTAGCCAAAACTATAGCGCCAGTATGCGCCGTGGATCGCGAAATCGGCGTAGAAGTACATCACCCAGGGGACGTCTTCAGTGACGTACTCCGATCCGTCGGTGTTGAACCCACGCATCGTCTGGCTCGGCAGCTTCCAGTAGATCGCAAACGTGCCGCGCACCGTCGGCGTGGCCGGCGCTCCGTCCACCAGCACCGTCGTCATCACCGGCGTGTTGCCCACGTAGGCGGTCAGGGTGTAGGTGCTGAGGTTGATGTCGATCCAGCGTTCCCCTTGCAGGCCGGGCAGGTTCATCAATACCCGCTCGCCGTAGCTCGGCACCCCTTCTGGCTGGCTACCGGTGAGTCGCAGCTGACCGCGCAGGCCGGCGTCCAGCGCACCGAGCGGCACGAGGTTCACCCCGTAGTTCGGCTCCCAGGAGAGCGCACCGCGCTGGAAGTACTGATAGACCGTGCTGCCGATCGAAAACTCCTGCGAAATCGGCACGCCGAGGCGCCGGGCTGTCTGGCCGGTTTCCCACGATTGCAGGAAGGCGTTGCCCAGGGTGTGGCCGGTTTCCGGGAAGTAACGCTGGTCGGTCCAACCCTGGTCGGGGACTGGTTGGAAGGCAGGGTGGTTGCGAGAGTAGCCGAGCTCATCGGCCAGCGCCAACCCGATCCAGACGAAGTTGACATCCTCTGCGCTTGCTTCCTCAACGGTCGGCGTGTTGAGCTCCAGGCGCCCATACTGGAACCATTGCACCCAGGTATCGCCACGCCTCACGACCTGGCTTACCGGAGCGCCAAGCTGGTTCATGCCGCCTTCGTTCAACCAGCGGCTGAGGAACGCGCCTCCGAGGGTTTGCCCAGTCACATCGAAATACACCATCGAGAGGGGCTCGGCCTGCGCCGGCGCCGGTCGGCCTACCGTCGCAAGGCCGCTGAGCACAACGGCCAGAATGAGTACGCCAGCACATCGTCCGAAGCGCCACACACGCGTTGCCGCGCGGTCGTGTCCGGTCACTCTTGCTCCTGGTCAGGTTCGTTACGTGTCCAATAGTCAACACCCGCGTCGGCGGGCGCCCCCACGTATGATACGCGAGAACGGCTTGTGTCGGAGGACCCCAACTGTCCTGATTCGGCGTACTGCATGCCTACAGGCGCAACCGCGCTGGTGTTCGTACGTCTCTCCAGGTGTTGACAAGAAGTCGTTCCTCGCTACACTCGCGGAGCACGATTTCCTGTCGTGTGGGGTTAAGGGGTACGCGCACTTCCGGTTGCCCTGAATACGTTCACCGTTGGCGGGCGCCTTCCTTGCTGGAAGCTCGCTGCGCTGTTCTCAGGCGCTTCTGTGGTGCGAACCTCTCGGTAAAGAAGGGGAAGTGAACGCTTGAAGCGACCCAACCGTTTGATCCGGCTGCTTGCGGCGGTCAGCATCCTGGCTGGGATGCTGGCCTTCACTGCGCCAGCCGTGGTCGCAGCGCCATCACCGGGTGGACCGGAGGCC
>QEUZ01000283.1 GCA_003577355.1 Chloroflexota bacterium
GCTTCATCGAAGAGCTGCCACTGGACGGGGCGCCGGTACTCGATGTCGGCGCTGGCTCGGGGATCCTCTCCATTGCCGCCATCCTGGCCGGCGCCTCATCTGCGGTGGCAGTTGAGATTGACTCAGTCGCGGCACGAGTACTGCGCGCCAACGTGGCCCTCAATGACCTGAGCGATATGGTCCAGGTCATCGTTGGAGATGCAGCCACTGCCCTGCCAGAGGGCGAAACCTTCCCGGTGGTCTTCGCGAACATCATCGCTCGCATACTGGCAGACAATGCAGCGCAGATTGCGGCGCGGGTCGCCCCCGGAGGTAGCCTGATCGCCAGCGGCATCATCGAAGAGCGCGAGCAATTGGTGCTGGACGCCTATGCCGTACACGGTCTGCAGCCAGTTGGCCGCAAATCCGGTGGAGACTGGGTCACGCTGCATCTGCGCCGGGCCTGAGCGACGTGCCAGCATGACTATCCCACGCTTCTTCGTCCAGTCGCCGGTTGCGGTTGGTCAGGCAGCGGCGCTCGACCCGGAGCAAACCCGCCAAGTGCGCAACACCTTGCGCATGCGCACCGGCGACGCGCTCGTGGTGTTTGACGGTTCTGGCCGAGAAGGCCACGCGCAGGTATCCAGCATGCGCAAAGATTCCGTGGAGTACACGGTCATCCGGGTCGATACCCCACGACGGGAGCCACCGCTCGCGCTCGATGTTGCCCTGGCCGTCTTGCGCGGTGAACGCTTCGAACTCGCCGTCCAGAAGCTCACCGAAGTCGGCGTGCGTAGCATCATCCCGCTGTTGACAGAACGTACCGTGGTATCCTTCGAGGCTGCCGCTGATTGGGAGCGGCGAGCCGCGCGGCTGCAACGGATCGCGCGAGAAGCAGCTGAGCAGTCGGAACGAGTGACGCTGCCGCACATCGCGGCGCCGCTGCCGCTGCCAGATGTATTGACGCGTGGCGCCATTACCTGTCTCGTCGAGCGGGACACTGCACCGCCGCTTGCCAGTATCCCCCTCGCGGAGGTCACGACCATCGCGATTGGGCCGGAAGGTGGCTGGTCTCCCCGTGAACGCGCATTGTTGCGCGCTGCGGATGTGCAAATTGCATCGATGGGCAATCTCGTGCTCCGTGCGGAAACCGCCGCGATCGTTGCGGCGGGGACGCTGCTCCAACGCGCGTGGCACGAATTCCGTTGAACTGATTGGACGGGAAGTCACCCCGTGGCAGGCGTTGTCCGTCTCGAAGATATAGCGGCGCCAACTCGTACGCGCCGCACCGCGCTAGCGCCGGATGCTCCCGGGCTCGTGCAACATGTTGCGCGTGGGGGCCTGGCCGAAGAAATCGGTATCGAACCCGGCGACCGCATCGTGCGGGTGAACGGCCACCCGTTGCGCGACATCCTCGACTTCCAGTTCTACTCCTCCGTAGAGGAGGTGCTGCTCGAGGTGGAACGCGACGGAACGGTCGTCCTGTGCGAAGTCGAGCGCGACCTCGAAGAACCGTGGGGTATCACGTTCGCTGACCCGACGAACGATGGCATCCACGTCTGCGAAAACGCGTGTCCGTTCTGCTTCATCAAGCAGATCCCCAAGGGGATGCGTCGCAGCCTCCATGTCATGGACGACGACTACCGCTACTCAATGCTCCACGGGAGTTTCGTCACGTTGACCAACCTCACCGAAGACGACTGGAGACGCATCGAGGAACAGCGCCTCGGCCCGATGCACGTCTCCGTTCACGCGACCAACCCGGAACTGCGGGCTGCACTCGTCGGCAACCCCAAGGGTGCGTTGATCATGGAGCATCTCGCGCGCTTGGAACGCGCTGGCATCGACTACCACGCACAGCTTGTGCTCTGCCCCGGTGTAAACGACGGCCCGGAGCTGGATCGCTCATTGCGCGACCTGAGCGCCTGTGGACCGTACCTCAAGTCGATCGCTGGCGTGCCAGTTGGGCTGACCCGTTTCGGCCTGGAGCGCCAAAGCCGCCGGGTACGGCTCTCACGACCGTGCGTGCGCACCATGCCCGGTGCCATGCTCGACATGCGCCGCCACACGCCGGAAGAAGCCGAGGCGGTGATCGAGCAGGCCGAAACCTGGCAACGGCGTTTCAGAGCAGAGCGCGGCGAGACGTTTTTCCACCTTGGCGACGAGTTCTACCTGATGTGCGACCGGCCAATTCCGCCCGCGTCGACCTACGATGGTTTCCCGCAAATCGAAGATGGCATCGGCATCACCCGCATGTTCATCGACGATGCCCGCGCTGTCGTGCGCCGGGCGAAACGCGCGCCCTCCAGCGTACACGGCAGGCCTGCCATCATCGCCTGCGGCACGTTGATCGGCCGCACGATGGAACGCGAGGTGGCAGCGGTCAACGCGGCAACCGGCGCGAGGTTGGATGTCGTGCCGGTCGAGAACACGTTCTTCGGGTCGGAGATCAACGTTTCCGGCTTGCTCACCGGCCGCGAGCTGCAGCGTGTCTTCACCGGGCGGCCCGGTTCGGAACCGCTGTTCATTTCCACCACCATGCTCTCGCGCCGGACAAACACGCTGCTGGACGACATCACGCTGGATGACTTGCGCACGTCGCTCCAGCGCGACGTCATCGTCGCTGAGCACCTCTCCGATGTCATCGCCGCCCTCGCAGCCTGATGCCGGACCGATCCAGCCGCACCGGCAGGGCGCGACAATCGACCTGCTCGTTCAACCGCGCGCGTCACGGTCCGGTGTTGATGGCGTACAGGGTGGCCTGTTGAAGGTGCGCATTACGGCGCCGCCAGTCGATGGCGCAGCCAATGCTGCTGTCGTCGACGTGCTCGCGGAACTGCTTGGTCTTCGCCGTGGCGACGTGACAATTCTCAGCGGACAACGTGGACGCCGAAAGTGCATCCTGGTCCGGGGCATGGCTCCCGAGCAGGTCGCGCAACGATTGCTGCACGAACATTGAGCGCGCGGCTACTGTCGCCGCTTCCTCCAAAAGAGCAACCCGCCGGCCAGCGTCGCTAACGCGGCAAACGGAGCGAGCAGCTTTGCCCGCGAGCCGCTATTGGGTGCAGGGACGACAGCGGTGTCAGCCAACGCAGGCTCGGTGCGATCTTCCCGCCGGAGCCGAAACCACAGGCGCACCGTTTCGCCCATCGCCCGCAAGACGACCCGCGGGCTGCCACCGGATGATTCACCGGCCAACCGCGGGTAATGGTGGACGCCGACCTCAACAATCGTTGCCCCACGGCGCTTTGAGCGCGCCAACATCTCTGTATTGATCAGCGCTCCGGGGGTCGTCAACTGCATGCCCTTCAGCAAGTCGGCGCGAAAAATCTTGAAGGCGCAATCAATATCGCGCATGTGGACGCGGAACAGGATCCAAACCGACAACCCGAACAGTTTGCCGTACAACCTGCGGTAGAACGGGTCCTGCCGCTTGATCCGGTACCCAGCGACGATGTCGTAGTGCGGCACGTAGGGCAAAAGCGCGCGGATGTCGCCGATGTCGAACTGCCGGTCTGCATCCATGAACATGATGTGGTCGCCGGTTGCGGCAGCAAACCCGCTGGTCAGCGCGGCGCCGTAGCCACGGTTGACCGGGTGATGCACCGCGAATACGGTCGGGTGTTCAGCCGCGAGCCGGTCGATGATTTCCGGTGTAGCATCCTTGCTGCCGTCGTTGACGACGATGATCTCGTGTTCACGGGTGACGCTGGGTAGCACTTCCAACGCCCGTCCGACGACGGCTTCGATGTTCTCGGCCTCGTTGTGTGCAGGCAGCACGAGCGATAGTTTGCCGTCGAACATCGCTGGAGCAACCTCTCCGGTGGATCTGACTACGGTAAGCACGTCGGGGACATCCCGGCGCGGGACGATTCACGGAGGTAGTATACGGAAGCGCCCGAGCGCTCAGCCGCTCATTTCGGCATGGCCTTCAGGGCATCGTAGGCGGGCCGGCTCGACCAGTCGGACCGCAGCACCCCCCATGGCCCCTTCTCGTCGCCCGCATCGACCGTCACGGCGAAGTTCAAGTTCCACACGAACATCACCCCGATATAGGGCCATTCGTGCTTGGCGATCTCGAAGGCGCGCACCAGGTACTCGGCCTGCAACTGCTCGCTGATGTACTGGCCGTATTCATACCCGGGGGCAGGGTTCAGCGTCGTCCAGCCGAACTCAGTCAGCCAGATCTGCTTGTGCCCTTCACCCTCGGCAACCATGATCGCGCGCAGGTCCTCAATGCGGCGGAAGTAGAACGAGCGGTGGTCCGACCAGCCATAGTTCCCGGGGTTGTCCGGCCAGAACTGGTCGGGGGAATTGGAGTTGCTGCCTGGGTGAGCGCCAAGCACATCGTAGTAGCGCTTGATTTCCCCATCGTTCCAGTCGTAGATCTGCTGCAAGTAGACCGCATCGTCGATCGCGATTGACGGGTCATTCACCCCCGTCGGCGTAAGCCCGCCGAACACCACGACCGCGTCCGGGTCAGCGGCTTTCACCCCGCGATACCCCGCCTTCAGGATGTTGACATAGCGCCCAATATCGACGTTGCCACTCGTTTCAAATGCCAGGTTCTGCTCGTTCCAGATCTCGTATGCGTCGATCTTGCCGCGGTAGCGGTCAGCCAGCACCCGCATGAAGTTCTCGAACGGCTCGGCGTTGGCGGGGATACCATCGGTACCATCGCCGGTCGCCCAGGTCGGCGCCTTCAAGATGCTGGCCATGATCCGCACATTGTCAGCACGCGCCTGTTCAACAATGCGGTCGATATGCGCGACATGGTACTGACCAGGCTGTGGCTCCGCGTCGCGCCAGGTGATCTGGATGCGCACCCAGGAAAACCCTGCCTCGGTCACCTTCTCCATCGTCTGCTGATGGAACGGCCCAGCCTGCTCGTCGCCACGCCAGGCGATGTTGAACCCGTACCCGACGTGCGGGCCATAGTGCAGCCCGGTCGTCGGATCGCTCGGCGGCATGTCCGGCGGCTGTCGTTCGGTTACCGAGGGGTGCACCGGGTTCCGCGCGAGGTACTCACTACCGAGAAGTCCCAACAGCGTTTCATACGGCGTCCCAGCGTACTCGGGGTGGTATTCAAAGCGCGCGCGCTCGAAATACTGCACGGTGTACTCGTTGCCGTCGCCCGCCGGCGGTGGGTCGTTGCGTTCTGTGAACTCCTCCGACAACGGGTAGCCGAAGTTCGAGAGCCCACCGTAGGTGTTCCAGTATGTCCGGAACCCAAAACACAGCCGGTGTCCAGTTTCTGGATAAAAGTCGCAGTTCTCATCCGGCAGGACATTGATCGGGCGGAAGGGGATCTCGTTGATGCGGTCCTGCGTGCGGATCGCGCCCAGGCGCTGCAAGAGCACTTCGTTCTCAGTTCCGGCGTACTCTGGGTGCCATTCGAAGATCGCGCGCTCAAAGTATTGCTTGTACAGCCCGTCGTCCTTGAACACTGCGGTGATCGGGTACCCGAAGATGAATAGCCCACCCCGTGATTCCCAGTATTCACGGAACGGCCCCTGGACCCAGAAGCCGGTCTCGTCGAAATAGCGTGGCCAGCGCAGATCCTGCTCGGCGGCATTTGCCGGCTTTGCGGGCGTCGACACGAGCAGAGCGCCGCTCGCGAGCAGCACCAGCAGCAGCAATCGTCCGAAGCGGGTCATGCTGTCCCCTCCCTTGCGCTCCGTCGGCGCACCCTAGGCAACGAGCTGGAATGTCACACCACCGATTTCCAGCGCATCACCCATTTGAATTCTGGTGGCAGCGCGAATGCGCGCGCCGTTCACGTATGTGCCATTTGTGCTGTTCAGGTCGGCGATCCACCAGCGATCCTGGTCCCAGGATACTTGCGCGTGCTCCGACGACATGAACGCGCTGTCGACCACGACTGTAGCACGCGGATGCCTGCCGATGACGGTGACCGGGTCAAGGTCGAACACATC
>QEUZ01000284.1 GCA_003577355.1 Chloroflexota bacterium
CTCGCTGAACCCGGCGCGTGGCAAGAGCGCGGTCAGGCTCGGCTTGCCGCGGGTGATCGTGCCGGTCTTGTCCAGCACCACCGCGCGCACCTTGTGCGCCTGCTCCAGCGCTTCGCCCCCTCGGATCAGTACGCCAAGCTCTGCTCCCTGCCCGGTGCCGACCATGATCGCGGTCGGGGTTGCCAAGCCCATCGCGCAGGGGCAGGCGATGATCAGCACTGCTATCGTCGCCACCAGCGCGTGGCTGAACTCCGGCGAGGGGCCGACGGTGTACCAGATGCCGAAGGTGAACGCGGCGATCACCATGACGACCGGGATGAACCAGCTGGAGATCTGGTCGGCCAGGCGCTGGATCGGCGCCTTGGAGCCTTGCGCCTCGCTGACCAAGCGCACGATCTGGGCCAGGGCCGTATCGGCTCCCACCTTTGTGGCGCGGAACACGAACGTGCCGCCCCGGTTCATCGTCGCGCCGATGACTTCGTCGCCAGCACCCTTCTCAACCGGCAGGCTCTCGCCGGTGAGCATGCTTTCATCGACGGACGAGCGCCCCTCGACGATGATGCCGTCGGTCGCGACCTTTTCCCCCGGCCGCACCCGCACCAGGTCACCAACGACAACCTGCTCGACCGGCAGGTCGATCTCGGCTCCACCACGCACGACACGCGCGGTCTTGGGGGCCAAGCCCATCAGCTTCTTGATCGCGCCGGTCGTCTGCTGCTTGGCGCGTGCCTCCAGGTAGCGCCCCAGCAGGACCAGGCCGATGATGACCGTGGCGCTCTCGAAGTAGACGTGCATGCCGTCCCCGGCGTGGTGGACGGTGAAGAAGGTGATGTATGTGCTGTAGGCCCAGGCAGCGGTCGTACCGATGACGACCAGGGTAGCCATGTTGGTGCCGAAGTGGCGGGCAGCGGCCCAGGCCTGGCGGTAGAACGTCCAACCAGCCCAGAACTGCACCGGCGTGGCCAGGAAGAACATCAGGACCATCGTGTTATGTTCGCTGATCGGCCACGTCGCTAGCGAGCTCGGCCAGTACATGGCCAGCATCATCAGCGCGCTGACGCCCAGCGAAACGCCGATCTTCAGGCGCAACTGGCGCAGGCGGCGCTGTTGACGGGCTGCCTCGCGGCGCTCGCGTTCCTCGGCATCGCCGCCAGTCACCACCGGACGCACGCCGTAGCCGGCCTTCTCAATGGCCGCCACCAGTTGCGCGCGGGTGGTGCTGCCCGGCAGGTAGCGCACGGTGGCCTGCTCCGTCGCCAGGTTCACCGCCGCTTGCTCAACGCCGGGGGTCTTTTCGAGCGCGCGCTCCACCCGCCGCACGCAGGAGGCGCAGGTCATGCCGGTGACATCGAGTGTGAGCTCCTCGGTGCGCACCCCATAGCCCGCCTTCTCGACCGCCGCCAGCAAGTCGTCCAGCGAGGTCTGGGCCGGGTCGAAGCGCACGCTCGCCCGCTCGGTGGCCAGGTTGACCGCCGCCTGCTCGACGCCGGTCGTCTTCTCCAGCGCGCGCTCGACCCGCCGCACGCAGGATGCGCAGGTCATGCCGGTGATCGGCAGCTCCAGTTCAGACAGGGTCGGGGTTGTGGTAGCTGGCTCAGTTGCCATGCAATCTCCTCCTGTGCGCGCAACGCACGCCATTGGGCCTGCGCGCGAATGTTCCTGAGGAGATTATACCCCCAGGGGGTATTTTTGACAAGACCCCTCCCCCCAAGGCTGTCCTGCCCAGATAGCGGGTGCGTCAGCAGCGCAGAAGGCGGCGGCTAGTGCTCCAACCACAGCCCACCGTCGGGTCAAGGTCGCTCACTTCATCAAAGAAGAGCGCATCAGACAAGGACGATCGAACCACTGGTCACTGGTCACTCGCCACTGGTCACTCGTCACTCGTCACTGGAACACCACCACGTTACGCAAGGCCTCGCCTCGTTCCGACGAGACGATCGCGTCGTTGATCCGCTCGAACGGGTAGCGGGTCGTGATCAGCTCATCCAGTTTCAGCCGGCCCTGCTGATAGAGCGCCACCAGCCGCGGGATATCGACCGAAAGCCGTGTCGAGCCCATGCTGCTGCCTTTGACTGTCACCCCACGGGCGACTGCCTCGTAGACATTCAGCGGGAACGTGTCGCGGCGTGGCGGCATGCCGACCAGGGTGAGCGTGCCGTGGGGGCGGATCATCCGCAACCCCTGGGCCGCGGCGGTAGCGCTGCCGACGGTGACGAAGACGTAGTCCGCCCCTTTGCCGCCAGTGAGGGCGCGCACCTGGTCGATGGCATCCGGCGCGGTGGCGTTCACCCCATGGGTCGCCCCGAACTCACGCGCGGCTTCCAGCTTACCGTCCAGCGTGTCGACGGCGATGATCGGGTAGGCGCCGGAGAGGTGCGCCCCCTGCACGCTGTTCAAGCCAACCCCGCCGACGCCGATCACCACAACGCTGCGCCCCGGCAACACCTGTGCCGTGTTCACGACCGCCCCCAGACCGGTGATGACCCCACAGGCCAGCAAGGCAGCGCATTCGAGCGGGAACCCCTGTGGCACCTTCGCCAGCTGCGACTGCTCGACGACGGCGTACTCCGCGAAACAGGCGGTCGAGATACCCTGCTTGATCGGCGCGCCGTCGTGGCTGTGCAGGCGGGTGCTGACGTCCAGCGCGAACTCGTGGTCGCAGGCATAGGGCGAGCCGGTCTGGCAGTAGAAGCATTGCCCGCAGGAGCGCAGCAATGAGACGACCACCGGGTCCCCCGGCGCGACACTGGTGACGCCCGGCCCGACCGCTTCGACCACGCCGGCCCCCTCGTGCCCGGCGACGACCGGCACCTCCCCTTCCCACTCCCCTCGCACCAGGTGGATGTCGCTGTGGCAGATGCCGGCCGCCGCCATGCGGACCAGCACCTCCCCAGCCTGGGGCGCATCGACGGCGATGTCTTCAACAACCAGGGGTTGCCCGAACTCGTAGCACACTGCGGCGCGCATGGCAGGCTCCTTTGCATTGGTGGTCAACGGTTCGTCGTCAGTATAGAACCACCCGGCCAGATGGACAGTAGCGTCACCGCGCGGCGGTCTGCTAGCATCGGGCTGCCCGCCGGAGGAGGCGGTTGCGTGCGAGCTGGCGTGCATCAGGAACCAGGAGCGTCCAATGCGGGGGTCGTTGAAGTACTCAGCAACCGGCTACTGCTTCAACGACGAAAGAACCACGCATGGCGATTGTCAATCTCGGGATCCTGGCCCATGTTGACGCCGGCAAGACCAGCCTGACCGAACGCATCCTCTACGAAACCGGCGTCATCCGCACGCTCGGCAGCGTCGACAAAGGCACTACCCAGACCGACACCCTGGAACTGGAACGCGCGCGCGGCATCACGATCCAGTCAGCGGTCGTGTCGTTCGACCTGCCCACCCGCAAAGTCAACCTGATCGACACCCCCGGCCACGGGGATTTCATCGCCGAGGTGGCCCGTTCCCTGCGGGTGCTCGATGCGGTTGTACTGGTCGTCTCTGCTGTTGAAGGGGTGCAATCGCAGACGCGCCGGCTGATGCGGGCAGTGCGCGCCGCTGGTTTGCCGGTGCTCATCTTCATCAACAAGATCGACCGTCTCGGCGCTCGCGATAGCGCCCTCCTGGAGGACGTGCGCCGCAAGCTGCACCCGCGCATTGTGCCGCTCAACGCCCCGCGCCATCTGGGAGAACGCCATGCCTGCGTGCAGCCGCTGGAGCGCGAGGACCCAGCCTGGCGCGCCGCACTCACCGACCTGCTGGCGGAGTCCAGCGACGCGGTGATCGAAGCCTGGGAGCAGTGCGACGGCGACCTGAGCCTGCCGTTTCTGGAAACCGAGCTACGCCGGCAGGTGGCCAGTGGGCTGGTCGTGCCAGTCTACTTTGGCTCAGCGATCACCGGCGCAGGGGTGCGGGAGCTGCTCGCCGGGGTGGAAGCGTGGCTGCCATCGGCTGGGGAAGACTGCCACCAGCCGCCGAGTGGGACCGTGTTCAAGATCGCCCGGCGACCCTCCGGAGAGAAGATCGTCTACGTGCGGCTGGTATCGGGTCGCCTCGCGGTGCGCGAACGGGTGACCTTGCAGCGCCCAGACGCATTCGGCGAGCCGCTACAGTTCGACGAACGCATCACCGCCATCGACTGCTTCAGCGGTGGGGCAACCCAGCAGGCGACAGTGGTGACGGCTGGGGAGATCGCCGGGCTGCATGGGCTGCGTTCCGCGCGCATCGGCGACAGCATCGGCACGTTCACCGCCACCCCGGAGCGCAGCTCGCCTTTTCCGGCCCCACCGCTGGAAAGCGTTGTCCAGCCGCTCGACCCTAGCCAGATCACCCGCATGCGCGCCGCGCTCGAGCAACTGGCCGAACAAGACCCGCTCATCTCCCTGCGCCAGCGCAATGACGAAGGGGAGGTTTCGGTGCGCCTCTATGGCGATGTACAAAAGGAAGTGCTTACCGAGACCCTGCTGCGCGAGTTCAACGTCGGCGTTGCGTTCGGGCCGAGCCGCACGATCTGCATCGAGCGCCCAGCCGGCGTCGGCGCCTACCTCGAAACGATTTTCACCGAGGGCAACCCGTACTACGCAACCATCGGGCTGCGGGTCGAGCCAGCTGAAGTTGGTAGCGGCATCCGTTACCATCGCGAGCTCGGCGCACTGCTGCCCGCCTTCTACCGCGCTCTGGAAGAGACGATCTACGACGCGCTGCGCCAGGGGCTCTATGGCTGGGAGGTGACCGATTGCGAGATCACCCTCACCCACGCCGGCTATAACTCCATCCTCAGCACCGCCGCTGACTTCCGCAAGCTTGCGCCACTCGTCCTGCTCCAGGCGTTGCAGCAGGCCGGCACGCTGGTCTGCGAACCGATCGAGGAGCTGGAGATCGAGATACCGGAGGACACCTTCGGGGCGGTCTGCGGCGCGCTGATCAACGCCCGGGCGACGATCCGCAACTCCTACCGCGAAGGCGCAATCCACCGCATCATCAGCGATATCCCAACCGCCGAGTTGCGTGCCGTCGAGCGCCAGCTCCCTGCCCTGACCCGCGGGGAAGGCAGTTGGGTCGCCAGCCCTGCTGGCTACGTCACGGTCAGCGGAGACCCGCCAACCCGCCCCCGCACTGGCCCCAACCCCCTGAACAAGGCCCACTACCTGGCCGAGGTTGCGCGGGGATGAGCCCTCTCCCGCGGGGCGAGGGGCGCCGTGGGGGACTCGGGCTGTCCCAGTCTTCCTTTTGCAGCCAAAGAAATGAAGACCCACCTCTGCAAATGCTGGACACCCCCTCGCCCGTGGCGACGGGAGAGGGGGAACGGGGGGTGAGGGCACTCATGCGTCGGTTGGCCCTTGCTCGTACCCGGTTGCGGCAGCCCAGCATTCGGCGGCGGCCATGATCAGGTCACAGGCGGGGTCCTTGATGTCGTAGTAGGCCTGCATGTCGTCCGGGTGCAGGCGGGCCAAGGCGAACTTGATCTGGGCATAGGCGCCGGTCGAGACCGGGTCGTGGCGCAGAAAGTCGCGGAAGAGGACAGCGTAGCGCTGGTTGGCGGCGCCGAGCACGCGGATATGGGTGTTGGTTGGCCGGCTAGCGGCCGGCGGCCGGAAGAACATCTTGCTCCACTGCGCTGGGTCGCCCTGCCACGCTGGTGGGACATGGTCGCCGGTGATGTCGTCACGCCAAACGTAGCCCAGCGGGGCGAGCCGCGCGGCGATTTCGGCCTGGTCAAGGGCAGCAACGGTTACCTGGACATCGATGATGTCCTTGGCGGGCAGGCCCGGCACCGATGTTGAGCCGATGTGATGGATGCGCAGGGCCAGGTCGCCGAGCGCTTCCCGCAAGGGTGCGGCGACGCGCTGGAACTCCTCCGGCCAGCGCGGGTCGTAGGGGACAATCTCGATCAGGGCCACGAGTAGCGTTCCTCTC
>QEUZ01000285.1 GCA_003577355.1 Chloroflexota bacterium
TCCGCGATCGCGCGGCCCAGCGGGCCGTGATAGAGGTAGTCCGGGCCATGTTCCGCAATCTTCTCAAGGGTCGCGGCGTAATCGGCCCGCACCAGCCGGTCGTTGACCGCAGGGGCCTCACCATGAGGCAGGAAGACCTTGGCACTGGCCGGAAACTGCGCAAGGTTCTCCGCTTCCATGCGGATGATCTCACGAAGGTATGGACTGACGCGGAAGCCACTGCGCGCGTAACGAATGGCCGGTTCCAGCACCTCTGCCAACTGCAGCCGCCCGTAGCGTTCGACAGCCGTAGCCCAGCCCAGGAGTGTGCCGCCGGTGGCGACCGCGAGGTAGCCCGTGCTGTTCTTCGCTCCAACAACGTCGTTGTCGAGGTTGCCGGGGATCGGTTCAAACATCGTTGGGGTTGCGCCGGATGGGACGGTTGCATAGTTATCGATGGTAGTCAGCGTCCCGTCAGCCAAACGCATGGTGATGAACCCAGCGCCAAAGATCGTTGTCATCATTGGCTCAACAACGGAAAGCGCGAACATTGTGGCAATGGCCGCGTCAACCGCGTTGCCGCCGCGCACCAGCATCTCAACACCCGCCAGTGATGCGAGCGGATGGTTGGATGTCACCATGCCCTTGGCAGCAGTTGCTTCCTGCTTTTCAGTCGCTCGGCGTGGAGTCCGCGCGACGGTGCTTGCCTCTGCGGTTGCGGTCATGTATGGCTCCTATCCCATCAGGCCTCGAACACGGTCTCGCCGCCGATAACCGTGCGGGTAACTGGCAGCTCTGTCAGCGACATTGGGTCGACGGTGCGCGGGTCCTCACGCAACACTGCAAAGTCAGCAAGCATTCCGGGCCGGATCGCGCCTTTGATCTTCTCTTCGAACGTCGCGTAGGCCCCAGCAACGGTGAACAGCTCCAGCGCTTCCTCAACCGTCAGCGCCTCCTCCAGCGCATACGATGCGCCGGAGCCAGTGCGCTCGGTCACCGCCGCTTGGACTGACTTCATCGGCACGAAGCTCGACACCGGGCAGTCCGACGAGAACACCAGGCGGATGCCGCGGTCCAGGAACGAGCGGAACGGATAGGTCAACTGCACCCGCTCTAACCCGAGATGGCGGATGAACCCGTCGCCGTACTCAATGATGAACACCGGCTGCGATATCGGCAGCACCCCCATGCGGGCGATCCGGTCAAGAATATCTGGCCTGCAAATGCCACAATGCTCGACGCGGTGGCGATGGTCGGCGCGTGGGTAAGCAGCTAGCGCCTTCTCATATGCGTCCAGGACCCAATCAATCGCCCGGTCGCCAATCGCATGCACGGCAATCTGGTAACCGGCGGAGTGTGCCCGAAGCACATACTCTTCGAACTCCTCTTTCGGCATCATGAAGAGACCGGTGTTATCGTCACGCGGGTCATTGAGGAATGGCACAGACACTGCTGCTGTGCGGCCGATCAGCGAGCCATCGATGAACATCTTGATCGGCCCCACCCGCAAGCGATGGTTGCCGAACCCCTGGTTGATCCCAAACCCAGTCACGTGTGGCAAGAGGTTTTCGCGGATCATCATGCTCGTCCGCAGCTTGAGCCAGCCGCGCTCGACAGCGATCTGATACGCGCGCACGTCGTCTGGGTGGTCCGAACCGGCATCCTGCGAGCTGGTGATCCCCGCGCGGACATAGGCGTCGTTACAGCGACGCAACGCTGCGACCAGGTCTTCCTGGGTTGGCGCCGGGATCTTTGAGCGCACCGGCTCCTGTGCCGTCTCATGCAACACGCCGGTCGGTTCACCGCTCGCGTCCCTTACGAAGTGCCCACCAACTGGGTCCGGCGTGTCTCGCGTAACCCCTCCAAGCTGCAGCGCCATGGAGTTCGCCGCCGACAAGTGGCCCGATCCGTTGACGATCAGCACTGGGTGCTGGTCCGAGCCGAGGTCGAGATCGTGTCGGTCCGGGTGACGCTTGTCGTCGAGCTTGTTGTCATCGTAGCCGCGCCCAATGATCCACTGCCCGGGCGGCGTCGTCGCGGCACGCTCCCGCACCCTGGCAACGATGTCTGCGATCGAGCGCACTGCAGGAAAACCGGCATCAATGTATCCCGCCGAGATTCCATAACCGATCATGTGGTTATGCGCCTCATTGAAGCCGGGGATCATCGTGCCGCCGTTGAGCGAGATCGTTTCAAACGCGCGGGGCAGCGCGTCCTCTACCATGCGCCTGGCGCCTGCGGCGACGATCCACTCGCCGATCGTCCCAACCGCTTCCACTTGGGGGTTGCTGCTATCCATCGTCAAAATTGTTCCGCCAGTGAACAGGCGCGCATCAGTCATGCTCCCTGCCTCCATCCCGCTTCATCCGACATCCCGGACATGTATCGTGTTCGTCACCACTGGGCCAAACGCTGATCCTCACATGAGGACGTGCCGGTTTCTCGTCCTCAACCGGTAGTCACCCGCGTCATCTCAGCGTGTTTCGCGAGCCGCAGCCACTGCCGCACGAATGTTCGCTGCTGGCGTCGCCACGAGGGCGACACAGCCGGTTCCGATAAGCAGTCGCCGGTCACCGGCGGATGCGCGCGCGTCCAGCACCTGCGCGCGGACATCATCAGGGGTCATCGAGGCGATTCCGTGTTCATCGATGCCTGCCACTGCCGCCTTGGCCGGGTGTGCGCTCAGCGCCGTCGGAATGGCAGGGCCAACCCGGCGATCGTGCCAGTTCAGCGCGTGCGCCGGATACTCTGCCAGCACATCAAAGAATGCGTTCGTCCCGTGGATATGGACCAAGGTGAACTCGCTGTTGTCGATTGCGGCAGCCAGCACTGGCAGGTCGAAAGGGGTCCCAAAGATCGCATACTCCTCAGGGGTGAGCATGTCCGATGTCGCGCATTGGCTCGCAAAGAACACCCCACTCGCTCCAGCCGCGAGCGACGCCTTAGTCAGTTCTACAGTGACATCGCGAATCACCTCGAGTGCGCTCAACACGGCATCCGGGTCGCTGCGCAAATGGTCCAACACCCTACCCGCTGACAGCTTGTGGGCGATCGTTAATGGGCTAAACACTGTTTGCAGTATCGGAATATCGGGCCCCAGTGCCTGACGCACGAGCCGGCACGTTTCGACGACGTGCGCATTGAACCCGGCAGTGGCAGGGACGGGTTTGATCGCCGACCAGTCCTCCGGAGCTGAAACGGGATAATGGGTCGTCGTACGGGTCCCACCTGGCGCTCCCTGGAATTCGCTCACCGCGCCCCAATCGATGGTCGCGTAGTCTCCGGGAGGCATCAGCTTGATGAAATCGAGCTGGAACTGTTGCTGCCATTCCAGGGTCGCCAGCGCAAGGTCAGCAGCAGACTGGTCGCGCTCCGGGAAGTGCCGCCAGAGACTCACCGGCGGGTGGTCGAGCGCCTCGCCATGCAGCGCTGCCTGCACACGCTCCCGCGCGGTCAGTTGTTCGCTCATCACTCGCTCTCTTTCACGTTGCCCGACTGCGGCTTCAGGTGCTCGTCGTACCAATCAAGCACCCTGCGCAGTAGGTCGGTCTGGTGCTTGCGCTCCTCGATCCCGTGCCCTTGTCGGGGGTAGCTGACAAACGTCGTCTTCACCCCCAGGGTACGCAGTGCCACGTACATCTCGATGCTCTCAGCAACATTTACGCGCTTGTCCGCTTCCCCATGCAGGATCAGGGTAGGGGTCGTCACGTTGCGGATGTGGCGAATTGCCGAGCGTTCGTAGTACGGGTCGGGGTTATGGTACGGGCTGGTCTCAAAGTATGAGAGGTTCGAGCTTGGGATATCGCCGAGGCTGTTATCGCTGATCATGTTCGGCAACCCGGCGCCCATGACCGCAGCTCGAAAGCGCGTCGTCTGGGTTATCGCCCAGGATGTCATGTATCCGCCCCAGCTCCAGCCGCCGATTCCTAGCCGTCCCGGGTCGGCGATACCCCGCGCGATCATGGCATCCACTCCGGAAAGCATGTCGCGGAACTCTCCGCCCCCGACATCACCGAAGATCGCATTCGTCCACTCAGGTCCTCGGCCGGTGGAGCCGCGTGGATTCGGCAACAGCACGGCGTACCCGTGGCCAGCGAGGTACTGTCCCCAATCGTGCCAGCTTGCGTAAAACTTGTTCGCCCAGGCCCAGGTCGGTCCACCATGCACCTGGACCACCAGCGGATACCGCTCGCCCTCCCGATAGCCGACCGGGGTAATCAGAAGTCCTTCCACTTCGACACCGGAATCACTCTGCCAGCGGACAACCTGGGTTGCACCAAGGAGCGCGCGTTCGAGGTCCGCATTGAATTTCGTGCAGCGGCGCGCCGCTGCTGCCTGCGACTGTTCACCGCGACCGAACGACCACACCTCCACTGGGTGCATGCCATCCGCCCAGGCAACAGCAAACCGTGTCCCATCGGCACTAACCGACACACGCGACTCAAACGAGCCCATTGCGGGCGCCGAGTCGACCTTCGCCATGCGCCCATCCCAGCTGAGGAGGTACAGGGCGGAGTTCACCCCTTCGAGGGTCTGGAAAACGAGCTCTCCAGTTTGCGCAACAACCCCAAGGGAAACGCCACTGCCGGTATAGCCCGCCGTGAGACAGGTAGGTTCTCCACCCCTGATGTCTCGCGCGTAGACATACTCACCTGCAACCACGCGGTCCACCGCGCCAAGATACGCTAGCCGCATACCGTCCGGCGACCACTGGAGGTCATGGGCCAACCCAAGCAGCGAGAACGCCTGTACCGGCTCACCCCCTAACGCTGGGACGAGCGCGACGTCTGTTGTCAGGAAAATATCGTCGACACGTGGCGTCGGTGTGGTATTGATCGCGATGGTTGCGCTATCCGGTGACCAGCGGTAACCCCAAACGTGCCGCTGCTCCGGCGAGATGGCGCGCTCCTCGCCGGTTTCGAGGAGAACCGTCCAGAGGCGACCAAATTTCGGCTCGGCATCCCACACGACCCAGTCTTCGCGCTCTTCCTTGCGCTTCTTCTCGTCGTCCGTCTCTCCAGGGGTAAACACGAAGCTCACGTACCTGCCATCAGGAGACCAGGCCAGCCCAGAGACGGCGCCTTTCTGATTGAAGACGCGCACCCCTTCTCCGCCGTTCGATGGCATGACGTAGACGGTCGACGAACCACGTTCAGCACGGTCCGAAATGAAAGCGATCCGGTCCCCAGTGGGTGACCATTGCGGGCTATGGTCATTGGTCAGGCCTGTAGTGAACTGGCGTGGCTCACCACCATCAAACGGCGCCAACCATATTGACGACGAGCCGTGTTCATCTTCCCGGCTAGCAGCCTTGCGCGTAAACGCCACCTGCGACCCGTCAGGAGATACTGCGATATCGAGAACACGCTGGTGTCCGACGAGCTGTTCGATCGTGATGGGCTGAGGATCAACCGGATCAGTCACTTGACTCAAGGCGTCTGTCCATTCACACGAGAGGCGCCGATAGTTTCGTCCCACAGGAACGCCCGCATTCTAGTGCAGTGCCGATCAGGGTCAATCATGCGGGACCAATACATGAGCGCCTCGAAGTCTGATACATTTGCAGCGTTGTCTGAACGCGCGCGAGAGAGACCGGAGCACGCACGGATGGTCGTCCAACGGACAATCGCCTGGCTACTCGGACAAGAACCTGAGCACGACGATGTTCCGGTCTGCCCGGACCACGGCGAGCCGATGGTGCTCTACAAGAAGCTCGGCAAGCCGGCACGCTTCAGCGAGCAGGATGCAGCATCCTACGAGATCCTCTACCGTTGTCCGCTGCCCGGCTGCGACCAGACCGCAGTGCGCAACCGCGTGCGCACCCAAATCCCCGTCCCCGGCGAATCGACCGAACGCCCACGCTGGGCCGTGCGCCGGCACAAGAGCATCTAGCGCTGTCACGGGCCTCGGTGTCGATCGCAATT
>QEUZ01000286.1 GCA_003577355.1 Chloroflexota bacterium
TCCAGCGCGGCAAAATAACGCTCGACAAACTGCCGCGTCAGCTTCCTCAGCTCAACGACGGTTTCATCAAAATCCTCAGGGGTGTAGACCCGCTCCGGGGCCTCGAGCAACCACCCCCCACCGCGCTTCCACAACGGCGGCGCATCAGTACGTTCTTGCAGTGCCATGTTGTCCTCCCAGGTGAGTGATTAGCAATTGGTGATTCGTGATGAGGGGTTTGGACGGCGTCCACTCCAACGAGCGATTTCCTTTTCAGGCACAAGGTAACCGGCCACCAATCACTAACCACTAGCCACTGGTCACTCACTCCCCGTACACCTCAAACAGCCCGGCAGCGCCCATGCCGCCGCCGATGCACATGGTGACGAGGCCGATGCCGCCGCCACGACGGCGTAGTTCGTGGACGAGCGAGGTCGTCAGCTTCGCGCCAGTTGCGCCCAGCGGGTGGCCGAGGGCGATCGCTCCACCGTTGACGTTGATGATGTCGACCGGCATGTCGAGCTCCTTGATCACCGCCAGCACCTGGGCAGCGAAGGCTTCGTTGAACTCGATCAGGTCGATGTCGTTCAGCGTGAGCCCCGCCTTCTTCAACGCCTTCGGCACGGCCTTGATCGGCCCGACGCCCATGATGTCCGGCTCAATGCCGGCCACCTGGAAGGTGATGAAGCGCGCCAGCGGGGTGAGCCCCAGCTCTTCCGCCTTCTCACGCGACATCAGCAGCACCGCGGCCGAGCCATCGGAGAAAGGGCTGGCGTTGCCGGCGGTGACAGTGCCGCCCTGCTTGAAGGCCGGCCGCAACGTGGCAAGTCGTTCCAGCCTGGTGTCTGCGCGCACGGTTTCATCACGGGAGAAGGTGAAGGGCTGCTCGTGCTTGGTCGTGCCTTCCCAGCTGGTGCGGGTGGTCGTGATCGGGATGACCTCGGACGCGAAGACATCTTCCTCCCAGGCAGCGGCAGCTTTCATGTGGCTCCCGTAGGCCCACTCATCCTGCTGCTGACGGCTGATCTCCCAGCGCTGGGCCACCCGTTCAGCGGTATAGCCCATGCCAATGTAGCTCTCGGTCAGCTCCGGGTGCAGGCGGGTGTGGTAACCGGACATCGGCACCTGGCTCATCATCTCGACCCCGCCAGCGAGGACGACATCGGCCATGCCGCTCATGATCTCCTGGGCGCCCATCGCCACCGTCTGCAACCCGGAGGAGCAGAAGCGGTTGATCGTCGCGCCCGGCACGTCAACCGGGAAGCCGGCTTTCAACAACGACAAGCGCGCCACGTTCAGCCCCTGCGACGCCTCCGGCATCGCGCAGCCCCACAGCACATCCTCAACCAGTTGCGGATCAACGCCAACTTCAGCGACAGTCGCCGACATCACCTCCGCCGACAGGTCCACCGGGTGCATCCCGGCCAACGACCCGTCCGCCTTCCCGCGCCCTACCGCACTCCGCTTCGCCGCGACGATGACTGCTTCCGGCATGTGTGCCTCCTTGTGAGTGACTAGTAACTAGTAACTAGTGGCTAGTGGTTAGTGGTTAGTGGTTAGTTCGCTTGTGTCGAACTGAGCCGGCGGAGTGCGGACGCTCTGAGAGCGGTGAGCATTCTGCCGATCTCGTCGGTTGCAGCGAGTATCTCATTCATTGATGATTCAGGCGCAAACTCAAGGCGCGTCGCGATAGTAGCGTAGGTATCGATTTCCATCACTGAACCTCTGGCGATGGTCAGGAAGTGCGCCAACTCTCGTGGCGTTCCGCGCCCATGCCCCTCAGCGATGTTCGCGGGAATCGAAGCTACAGCCCGACACATCTGAGACACGAGGCCGTAGCGTTCGTCTGGCGGAAACGTTCGCACGGCTGCGTATACCAGAACGCAGTGGTCCACCCCCTTCTGCCACACAACCAAATCCCGATAGGACCGAACCTGCCCCCGCCCCTCCGCCATACCCCCTTCACCGCCCAATCCACTAGTCACTAACCCCTAGTCACTAATTTCTAAGAGGCTTCCCAGTCGCCAGCATGTGCTCCAGGCGTTGTTGCGTCTTCTCAGTGGCGGCGAGGCGGGTGAAGGCTTCGCGTTCCAGGTCGAGCAGGTCCTTCTCGCGCACGGTGCGCGGGGGGCCGTCGCCGGCGGCGAGGACATAGGCCAGCTCGTTGCCGATCAGCGCATCGTGCTCGCTGATCTGGCCGGCTTCGCGCATCGTCCAGACGGCAGCGCGCAGGTTGCCGAGGGCGTCGCGGCCGAGGGCGGTGATCGTGGGTGGGATTGGGGCGATGTAGTCACGGGCAAGCGAGAGCACGGCGGCTTTCGCATCGGCCAGCAGGTAGTCGCGGTTCATCGTGATGCGGTCGGCGGGCCGCAGGAAGCCGAGGGTGCGGGCGTCGATAGCGCTGCTGCTGGTCGTGCCCAGGCCGATCAGCATGAAGGCCCGCCGGGCCGCTTCGAACGGGTCGGCCTCGATGTACGGCTGGAGCTCCTGGGTGAAGCGGAACAGCAGCTCCTTGCAGCCGCCACCAGCCGGGATCAGGCCAACGCCAACTTCGACCAGCCCGATGTAGGCTTCCCCGGCGGCAACAACCTGGTCGGCGTGCAGGGCCACTTCGGCGCCCCCGCCCAGCGCCAGGCCGGCAACCGCCGCGACGACCGGGAACGGCGCATAGCGCAGCCCCAGGTTGGCCTGCTGGAAGCGGCGCGAGGCCGCGTCGATGGCAGCGAGGTTGCCGGAGCGGGCCGCTTCCAGCATCAGTGCGATATTCGCGCCAGCCGAGAACGCCTGCGGGTCCTCGTTGCCGATCACCAGCCCAGCCCAACCGCCACGGGTGGCGATGTCTGTCGCCGACTCCAACGCCGCGACGATGTCGTCGTCGATCGCGTTCATCTTGGTGTGGAACTCGAGCAGCAGCACACCATCGCCCAGGTCGAGCAGCGACGCCGAGCGCGATTCCTGCACCATCCCGCCGGCCTCGCGCACATCGGCCAGGCTCAGCACCCCTGCACGCGGGGCCAGCGCCCGGTAGACGCCGTCGAGGCCAAGTACCTGCGTACCCGCGGCATCCTTCGTATAGAAGCGCTCGCCGGCCTGCGACAGCAGCGCTGGTTCGGCCAGACCCTCTGCGTGGAACGCGGCGCGCAGGGTGTCCAGCCCCAGGGCGTCCATCTGGCGGAACGGCCCCAGCTCCCAGGCCCAGCCCCACTCCATCGCCCGGTCGATCGAGGGGATGTCGTAGGCGATCTCTTCGGCGTTGGAGAGGGTGAAGTGGGCCACATGGGTCGCCAGCTTGCGGGCGAACGCACCATATGCGCCGGGGAGCTCGGTGACGCCCTTGAGGCGTTGCTCCAGGGGCAAGCGGCGGAGGGCGTCCAGCTCCGGCGAGCGCACCTCCTGGCGCGGGCCGTACTCCAGCGTCTTCCAGTTCAGCGTGAGGATCTCACCGCGCCCCTCGCGCTTGTAGCACCCAGCGCCGGTCTTCTCTCCCAGGTCACCGCGTGCGACGAGCGCCTCGATCCAGCTCGGCAGGGCGTGCGAGCTGCCGTGGGTGCGGGCCATGTCCTGCGAGACCAGCAGCATGACATCCAGCCCGGCCAGGTCAGCGGTGCGGAAGGTGGCCGAGCGGGGGCGGCCAACCAGCGGGCCGGTGAGGGTATCGACCTCGTCGATCGTCAGGTCGAGCTCCTCCATCAGCCGTATCGCTTCCCGCATGGCGTAGCCGCCGATGCGGTTGCCGATGAAGGCGGGCACATCCTTGGCGTGTACCGTGCCCTTGCCGAGGATCCGCTGCCCAAACCACTCAACCGCCGCGATGGCTTCGGGGTCGGTCTCCGGCGTCGGGATCAGCTCCAGCAGGTGCAAGTAGCGCGGTGGGTTGAAGAAGTGTGTCCCGAAGAAATGCCGCCGAAACCCCTCGCTGCGGCCCGCGGTGAGCTGGGCCATCGGGATACCGGAGGTGTTCGAGGTGATGATCGTCTCCGGCCCGCGCAGGTCGTCCAGCTTGGCATACAGCGCCTGCTTCGGCTCCAGCCGCTCGACAATCGCTTCAACGATCCAGTCGCACTCGGCCAGCTTCCCGAGGTCGTCTTCGATGTTGCCGAGCTCGATCAGCGCCGCCCGGCGGGCATCCATAAACGCCGCCGGCCGCGCCTTCATCGCGCGGTCCAGCCCTCGTTTGACTGGCGCGTTGCGGTCCTTTTCATCCGCGCCGGCAGGGATATCGAGCAGCACCACCGGCACCCCGGCCGACGCCGTGAGCGCGGCAATCGCCCCACCCATTACCCCGGACCCGACGACCCCAACTTTCCTGATACGCATGCCGCCGGCCGCCTTTCACTTCAGCACTGTTCGCCCGCGAGGATAGCACGCGAAGCGGCCGGAGGCTGATGGCCCGTGGTAGAGGCAGGCTGGTGGGGAACGGCCAGCGTTCCCCACCAGGCGTCGGTTAGTTCACCGCGCGCACAACCAAGTTGCGGAACCCAAACTTGGTGACCGACTGGCTGTTCGGCCCGAAGCGCCAGATCACCATCCCGAACCCATTGGCACTGGTGCTCAACCGTGAATCCAGCTGGAAGTCGTTGACAAACGTCCCATTGAGGAAGACCCAGGCGTGTCGTCCCTTGACGATCACCTTCAACTGGTTCACCGCGCCGTAGCCGTGGTTGTACGACGGCACGCTCGTGTAATTGGCATGCAGGTAAGCATCGGACTGCCCCACGTACCACGACGCGACCGTGCCATCGGTTGCCGTCACCGTCTCACCGAGCTCTCGGATGCTCGAACCGCTCGACTCGACGCGATACTGGAGACCCGCCTCGTTGTACCCACTGGAGTCGGTCATCAACGTGACGATATCAACGGTGACGCTGTAATCGCGTGGGCCATCCCAGCTTTCCCACCAGTAATAGAGCCCGTCTGGCACGTCTGCAGTTACCGGATACCGCGTTTCAAGCACATAACTGGATGACGCAGGCTCCCAGTACGAGCGAGCGAAACCATCCGGCGACACCCACGACTGGAACGCGCTCATGTCCGGCTGGTAGACGACGGCCCCTTCACGCGGGTAGTCCGACCCTTGTTCGGTTGGGGTAGGAGAGGGCGTGCGCGTCGGCGTCGGTGATGGTGTGTGCGTCGGGGTGGGTGAGGGGGTTGGCGTCGAGGGCGACGAGTAGCGCCACCAATGGTAGTGCTGCCCGATATTGCCGAACTCCACGCGGTATTGCTGCGGGTTGCTCGCCGTATAGGTCAGCACCCGCCGCTCGTACAGCTGCACGAGCACCCGTTTCACCTGCCCACCGACAGTCGAGTCGATCCAGAAAGGTTCCGAAATCGGGTAGCCAAGCACGAAGAGCCAGTCGACCCCCTCCTGCGGCCGGAAGCCGTTGGCTGGGTCGTTCATCCACGTCCAGAACACGTTGGGGATATTGTGGCCAGTTGCGTCCTGATAGCTGGCGAACATCACACCGTTGTGGCTGGTGTTGCTCAACCCGCCATTGCCATCCAGGAACTGGGTGACGTACTCCCCGCTGCGGTTGTAGGAACGGTTAGTCGCCCCATCGATCGTGACGTACGGCTGGAACGCGGCGTAGGAAGGCGTGCCTGGGTTCCCTTGAGGGTCGCCAGCCACAAGCTGGCTGGATGGCGCGCGTTGCTGGTCGCTGTTGTCCCCCGTCTTCATCTTACCGGAGACGAGCTCGACGGTGAGCAGGCCGTTGGTGACGTACCAAATGGTGTTGCGGTTGCCGTTGGGATCGTTGATCTCCATGCGGCTCTTGTCATAGTAGCGCACCTGACGCTGGCCGCCGGGGCTTTGAGCGTACTGCTCGTAGCCCTCGAAGTTGACGCTCGGCCCCCAGAACCAGGAGTAGCTCGCGCTGCCGCCCGCCACCGCCGCATCCCGCCCGCCACCGCCGCATCGGTGGTGCGCCAGACATCGTCGAACGGGTTGGAGGAGACATGTGTCGCGGTGGCGGTGGGCTGCGTAGTGGTGATCTGCGGCAGGTAGGCCAGCCCCCAGCCCCAGGTGTTGTTCGGCCGCCCATTGCCACGCGGCTGTGCGTTCGACTTGAGGTACTCCGCGACCTGGGCGGGGGTGAAGTGCGGGAAACGTTGTTTCACCAACGCGGCTAGCCCAGCCACGTGCGGCGCTGCCTGGCTGGTGCCCGCAAAGCCGTTCGGCCCGTAGCTTACTGAATCGCCGCGCGCGACACCGGCGATGTCGGGCTTGACGCGGCCGTCGGTCGTTGGACCCTGGCTACTATAGTCTTCGATCGCGCTGGTCATACTCCACGCTGCCGCACCAACAGCAAGCATACCGGGGTTGGCGCTGTCGGCAGGGTTTGCGATCGAGTAGTTCGCAGTAGCGTAATAGAGCGGGTTTTGTGTGAACGCCTGTGCCTCAACCCATGTGGGCTGCCC
>QEUZ01000287.1 GCA_003577355.1 Chloroflexota bacterium
GCCATGCCGAATGCTGCGAGCGCCGCTTGGGGGTCTCCTGCATCCGCCTCTACCCGCCCCACGTTCATCCATGCCTGATAGACGAGTTCCGCACTCGGGGAGATCCTCACAACCTTGTGGAACGTGGCGCGTGCTCCACCCGCATCGCCTGCGATGTCCTGGGCCACGCCGAGGTTCAGGAGCGCCTGCCCCAGCAGCATGTTGTCGTTGCGGCGCTGTGCCACATCTATCGCGGACGTGAGCGCGGAAATGGCGCGCTCGATGTCTCCGCGTTGGGTCGCTAGGGTGCCGAGCTGGAAGTGCAGTTGCGCACGTATCTCGTCATCCTCAATGCCCTCCTGTGGCGCCTCCACGAGCGCCCGATAGGCTTCGTGGTCGCGGTGCAGCTCTAACAACAGTGCGGCCTGGGTCACCGCGCCTCGCGCCCGCTCGTCTGGGTCGCTGGTGAGTTCCAACGCGTGGGTGACATCTTCCAACGCAAGCGCTGGGAGGCCCAGCTCGCGCCGCGTTGTCGCGCGATAGCGGTGGGCGCGGGCGCGGTCGAGCGAGTCGTTGCAGAGGGCGATCGCGGCGCCGAACTCTTGCGCCGCCAACCCGTGCACACCGGTTGTTGCCAGGGTAATCCCAACCTCCAAACGTGCACGCCCTTCGGCATCGGGTTCCGGCGCAATGTCGATTGCCTGGCGAAGTGCCTCCAGTGCGGCATGTGGGCTGCCGGATTCACGCTGGACGATGCCGAGCACGAGCCGGAGGTCGAAACGCGCTGCTGCGTCGAGCGTGTCGTCATGGTCCAGCGCATTGCGCAGGTCGGCCAGCGCTGCAGCTCCGTTGCCGAGCTCGCGGTAGGCGACGGCACGGTTGTAGAGCGTGCGGGCGCGCTCGGACGGCTCCGGCTGGAGGGCGAGGGCGGCAGTGTATTGCGCAACTGCCAGGTCATACCTGCCTTCGAAGGCAAGGGTCGTCGCAAGCTGCACACCAACGCGGTATGCCCAGTCCGGCTGGTCGACAGCCCAGAGCGCAGTATCTTCGAGTACCTGGCGCGCCTCGCGTGCCGCCCCCGCCGAGCGCAGGATGCCGGCCAGATCGAGCGCAACCTCTGCGCGCACCTCGGCCAGTTGCTGGTTGCCCTGGAGCTCGGTGCGGAGCTGCGATAGACGCCCAATCGCGTCTCCGGCTCGGCCTTCCTCAAGGTCGAGCCGCGCCAAAAGGCGGATGGCATCCGCACGATCGGCAGCATCGAGCAACATCCCCAGTGCTGCTTCGAGGTCCATTCTGGCAGGACCTGGCTGTTGGGCGAGAACACGTGCCTCGGCGCGGGCCACCAGCACCTGACTTCGTGCCGCATCGGACGGTGCAAGCGTGAGTGCAGAATCGAGATCAGCCAACGCGAGACGTGCATCGCCCTGTGCCGATCGCAGCCTGCCACGGGTGAACAGCAGCGCGAACCGTTCCGCTGCCTCTGCGGAGGGAAGTGCAGCGGTTAACCAGGTAATCGCACCGTCGATGTCCTCAGCCTGCAGGAGCCGCAGGAGCGCATCGCTTCCGTCACTCACGGGAACGGTGTCCCATAGATGCGATAGTAGCCGTCGCTACTGCTGGCCGGAAAGACAACCGAACCGTCGCCTCCGACAACGTAATTGATGTCGTTGGAGATGGCGACAAAACCGGCAGAGTCATTGGAGGTCATGCGAACGGCGGCGAGGGTCCCGTGTGGGACGCCCTCGATAAACGGCAGGTACACGAAGTTGCTACCACCTGGGGGGAGTGTCAGGGTGACCGGCTCATCCAGGATGTGGGCCCCGGTGACATCGACGAGGGTGATTGTCACAACCTGTTCGGCCGCCTGGTTCAGGTTGGACACGTTGATGCCGGAGTTGTCGTGTCGGTTCTTGGTCGGGTCTTCACGGAAGGCGAGCGGAATCGCGGCGTCGCGTTGGCCGATCGCGCTGGCATGGTAGGAAAGCCCCTCGGTCGTTTCGTATTTGACCTCGTCGATCGCGGCGACAACGGGCATGTCGGAAATGATCCGGGCGCTACCGACGAAGCCGGCATCCGGGACATCGCCAGGGGTGTAGATGTACTGCATGCTGCGCGGCAGGAGATAGAGGGTGTCCTCCTGGACCATGCCCCCGCCGGCTTCGTAGTACTCAAGCCGCACTTCGGCGACCTCATCGGAAACATTGGCGAGGTTGATGCCGGTGTTCCAGCCGTTGTAGGCATTGAACAGCAGCGGGGCAGCGGAGATGTATTGCTGGTCGATCGCCGAGGCATCGGCAGCAATCCCGACATTCGTCAGCGCCATGGAGGTCGAGGCTTTCGTGCGCAACGCGATGACGGCGGCGTCATCACTCACGCTGATGCGCGCATAGCCAACCCAGCCGCTTTGGCCCAGCTCAAACAATGTGTTGATCGACCATGTCTGGCCAATTCCGATGCGTCGAGTCAGCACGAGGTCGGCCCCCTCCGACCCGACGATGTTGTCGGTGGGGTAGAACTCGGTGACGACGTCGACTCCGGTATCGGCGAAGTTGGTAATCCGCACGTAGGTGTTCCAGTCAGAGTTGGTTTGGGCGATCGGCAGGAACCATGCGGTGTGCTCGCCGGCGGTGGCTGCGTCGATGTCGGCTTGGGCGATGCCGGCGTAGCCTGTTACGACCTCAGCGCCATCCGACCACGGCGATGTCACAACGTCTGGCGTAATTTGCTTGACGCTGGCCGCGAGAGGACAACCGGCGACCAGTCGCACAGCCGAACCTGGCGAGGGGATCGCCAACGTTGATGCGCCAATTGTTCTGGCTGCGCCGGCCGTGAGCGATATTTGCGCGGTGCGCACCCACGACCCATTGCGCGATACGTAGACCGACAATGCGCACGACGACGCCCCCAGGTTCTGGAACGAGAGCTCACCGTACCAGGGGCCGAGTCCACCCACGACTTCCCCGTTTGGGACCCATGGCAGCACTACGACTGAAGCTGGTGATGTGGTTGCTGCGCGTGCTGTGAGGGGGGCGAGCGTAGCCACTACCAGGATGACCAAGAGTGTTCTGCATGCCGCTGCGATGTTCGGCATGTTGCTCCTTCGCCGTGGTTCGGTCGTCGATGCCGGTGCGGTTCACGAAGATGCCGTAGCGATCGACGGAAGCGTCGAGCGTCCCACCGTACGCAGGCTACAGTGCTAACGTCGCAAGGATACCGACTCGTTCCGCTGCTGCGCCACCCAGTCACCGGTGCGCCGGTGCGCATCACTCATGTGACGCGCTGGCCGCACTGGCGGCGCGGAGCGCCTCCAGCAGTGCATTGCCCTGCAACGTTACTGTCAGGTCGCCACGCGTGCGTTCCAGCACGCCGCGTACCATGTCTGTTGTCCGGCGCAGTCCGCCGGTGACGGCATCCGGGTAATCCACCGTAACCAGAAGTCCGTAAATGTCGTCCATAACGCTCAGCATGGCTTCGGCGCGCTCGTGCTGACCCCTGCGCAGTGCATCAAGGGTATAACGACGCAACTCTCCTGCGGCTTCTCCCAAACCGTTCAGGTAGACGGCATCTTCAACACCCAGGTCTGGTGGCGTGGGGATATCGCTGCCGGAGATGATTGCCAGCACAATGTTGGCTTCGGCATATTCCTTCTGGGCGTCCTGGACGTAGCCGGACCAGTAGATGTTGGCGTGGTCGCGCAGCTCTTCGGCGAGCGCTCCATGTAAGCTGCGAGCTTGCTGCAGGAGGCGCTCGGCTTCAGCGTAGTCATCGCGGTGAACGGCGCGGATGGCGTTGGCACTCAGCCGGACGATCTGGCGCGTCTCGGCTAGCGCGCGCTCGCGGGCTGCATTGGTGCGTTCCATGCGGCTCAACACTGCATCGCCAATGGCATCCATGCGCGTCCCGAACGTCTCCACCTGCTTACTCCCCATTCGCTCATCCACGTCCGGATGATCCTATCAGGCAGCGGAGCGCGCCGCATGCGCATTGCTGTACAGCAGCGTACGAACGCGGCTTAGTCATTCCAACGACAGTTGACGCACTGGTCAATGCGCGATACAATCGCTACCATTAGAACATTCTTTCTACTTTTGTTGACAGGACGTTGAGTGGAAGCGGTGACGGCGTGAGCGAGCGGGACAAGGCGATCGACCTGGCGATCTCATCGATCGAACGCCAGTTTGGCAAGGGCTCGATCATGAAGATGAGCGATTCCGCTCGGCTACAGGTGGAGGCGATCCCAACCGGGTCGATTGCCCTCGATCTTGCCTTGGGGATCGGCGGGATCCCGCGTGGTCGCATCATCGAGATCTATGGCCCGGAGTCCAGCGGCAAGACGACGCTGGCACAGCACATCATCGCTGAAGCGCAGCGTCTGGGTGGCGTGGCAGCCTACATCGATGCTGAGCACGCGCTCGACCCACTCTACGCTGAACGCTGTGGGGTGAACCTGGAGGATCTGCTGATTTCGCAACCGGATACCGGCGAGCAGGCGCTGGAGATTTGCGAGACGCTGGTACGCTCCGGTGCGATCGATGTCATTGTCATCGACTCGGTGGCGGCGCTGGTGCCACGCGCGGAAATCGACGGCGACATGGGGGATTCGCACGTTGGCCTGCAGGCGCGCCTGATGAGCCAGGCGCTGCGGAAGCTGACTGGCGCAATTTCGCGCTCGCGCACCGCAGTGATCTTCATCAACCAGTTGCGCATGAAGATCGGCGTCATGTTCGGCAACCCGGAAACGACGACTGGTGGGAACGCTCTCAAGTTCTACTCATCGGTGCGCATGGATATCCGCCGCATTGAAGCGATCAAGACCGGCACGGATACCGTGGGTAATCGGGTGCGGGTGAAGGTCGTCAAGAACAAAGTTGCCCCACCGTTCCGCCAGGCCGAGTTCGACATCATGTACAACGAGGGGATTTCGAAAGCCGGCAGCGTGCTCGATGTCGCGACTGACATGGGCATCGTCCGCAAGTCGGGCGCCTGGTTCTACCTGGGAGACGAACGGCTTGGCCAGGGGCGTGAGAACGCGAAGGCGTTCCTCGCTGCCAACCCTGATGTGCAGGAGGAGATCGAGAGCCGCGTGCGTTCTGCCTCGCCGGAGCTCGCTGGCCGCGTCGCCGCCGCTGGCCTGGCGCTGGACGAGAACGTGCCGGAGGATATCGTCGACTGAGCGCGCCTGGCTTGTGCGCGCCTCGGATCGCCCGCTGCAATACCGTTATTGCAGTTGGCCCCGTCTGGTTGGATGCAGCAACTGCGGAAGCCCACTGGACAAACGGTTCCAGTGGGTTTCCGCTTTTTGAGCACGGCGTAGGGACTAGCGTGCCCAGCGTGGCGGGACGTCCCCACCGCCGACGCGGCCACCGTCTTCCGCCCAGACCTGGATGACCGTTGGGCGCACAAGCGGGCCGCCATCGGGCCACATCGTGATCGGCTCCTCAACCGTGCCGCTTTCCCCAGGATGCTGAATGGAAACAAACAGGTTGCGGTTGTCGCGGGTGAACTCAAAGCTGGCGCACTCAGCACCGGCCACGACTGCCATGAACTGTGCTACGTAGCCGCGCTGCGGCCCCTCGGTCGGCACACAGTACAGTCCGTCGGCGTTGCCAAGTGGCGCAGGTTGGCCATCGGTTGAGATCCACAAGTTGCCGTCCATGTCGAAGTTGACGTTATCCGGCGCGGCAATTGGGCTGACGTACTCCTTGGGGAAACCAGCGAAGTACGTCGATTCGTCCGATGGGTCGCCACACAAGAGGAAGATGTCCCAGGTGAAGGTTGTGGACGCCGCGTCGTCGCCATCCTCGCTGATCTCGATTATGTGACCGGAGGTGTTGTTCACCCGTGGATTGGCTGGGTCGACCGGTGGTCGATC
>QEUZ01000288.1 GCA_003577355.1 Chloroflexota bacterium
CGAGCATGAAATTCCATGGGGATTCGATCCAGCGAGAGACCTGCCTGCCTGGGAGCGAGGTGCACCGACTACAGGCGTGCGCATCCCTAGCGGATACATCGATTTGCTGACATGGCGAAGTCGACGCATTCGACTAGTGCACGAAGTGACCGATTGCGGCGTAATTGTGACTTCCGCTGTCGTCGTCAAGGGCGAACAGATCCCCAAGAACTGGTATCTCCATAGACGCGAACAGATGGTGCCGTTCCTCAAAAAGCCGAAGGCGACGGAGGGAGAGAACCCGTACCCACCGCTGTCGTTCGTCGAGGATCGGGCGCTCTGGCGCGATAGTCTCGCATTGTTCCAATCGGTCAATACAAGGACGGCACGACCGGGCATGATTGACTGGCTTGCACACCTCGTGAGCGCCGATCTTCTGGAGGAGACACGTCTCCATAGCCTCACTGCGTACGGACTCGCTACCGATCAGGGTAAGGTGTTCTTCTGGCGTCGAGAAACGATGCCGCTCCCGCTGCAACTCATCAACGATTATGCGCTAACTGATCGGATCGAACAGGCGCTCGCCATCGCTGAGCGCGTTGGAACGCTCTTCGAGATCGGGGCTGACGACGACCTGAAGACCAACGCCAAAGGAAAGAAGGTCAGAGTACCGCGTCCAATGCAGGTCTTTGCCGAGTCGATCCTGGCACCGGGCGACCGCTCGCCCGATCCGGGTGATGTCGCTCGGCTGGTGGACGCGCTTGAACCGGCCGCTGCCTACTGGCCAGCGCTGGAAGCGCCGTTCAAGCAGTTCCTGCTGGCGCTCCCTGACCACCCCAACGAGGCGCTGCGGACGTGGATCGACGCCGTTGAAGCGGCAGCGCGCGCGGCGTTCGAGGCGACGATGCTCAGCTTCGATACCTCGGCACGCGCGCTACGAGCAGCGGCCAGCGCCGAGGAGCGCTTCAGGACATCACTCGCAGCGATTCTGCGCCGCTATCGCGACACACGAGAGGAGGATGCGCATGCGCAACCCATCGCCACACGAGCGTAGGTTCATCGAATCGCTGAACCAGCTCGTCGCCCGGCAAGACCGTGGCGCGCTGGCCGCACTGCGCCGCGGGCTGGGGAAACCACCCGGCAGCATGGCCGAGATGCACCGCTACGTCGCGCCCTGGCTGCCCGAGGGCGACGACCCGTTCGCGCCCTGGGTGCAACGCCAGCAGGACGCCTGGTACCTGGTCGCGGCGCTCTTCGCGCTGCACCAGCAGGATGCCTGGTACGGCATGGAGCGCAGCCGCCGCACCAACCTGGGCTGGTCGTTCCGCCGGCTGGCCGGCACGCAAGAGAGCGACAGCGTCGAAAAGCGCTTCACCGCGCTGCTGAACAGCCATATCGACGACCTGCCGGCCCACCTGCGGGCCTCGATCAGCCTGCTGGCCGAGACCCCCGTCAACTGGGCGCAGCTGCTGGCGGATATCCAGGAGTGGGACGACGACGAGCGCAGCGTCCAGCGCGGCTGGGCGCAGGCGTTCTGGGGGGCACGCGGCGGCCACGACGAGGACGAGGCCGCTACGCCCCCCGACACGAGCGAGCAGCCGGTGGCAGCCGGACAGTAGATAACCGCGAGACGGACACGGTAGAAAGGACCGCGACCAAATGTTTGTCGAACTGCATATCCTCCAGAACTTCGCGCCATCCAACCTGAACCGCGACGACACCAACGCGCCAAAGGACTGCGAATTCGGCGGCTACCGCCGGGCGCGCATCTCCAGCCAGGCGATCAAGCGCGCCATGCGCCGTGCCTTCGAGCAGCGCAACCTGGTGGACGAAGCCCACCGCGCCGCCCGTACCAAGCGGCTACACGACGAACTGGTACGCCGTTTCACAGAAGCCGGCAAGCCAGCGGAGGACGCATCGCGTGTGGTCGAAGCGGCTGTGCAGGGACTGGGACTGAAGTTCCAGGCCCAGAAGAGCGATGACGAAGAGAAGAAGACCCAATACCTCCTCTTCCTCGGCAAGCAGGAGATCGACCAGCTCGCGCAGGTCTGCCTCGACAACTGGGATGCGCTGTTGGGGGTCGCACCCGGAGAAGCGGCCGGCGCTGGGCGTGGCGCCAAGCGCGCGGCGGCCGCGGCGGTGCCCAAGGAGGTTCAGAACGCCCTGCAAGGCGTACTCGACGGAGGCAAGGCGGCAGACGTCGCGCTGTTCGGCCGCATGCTGGCCGACCTGCCGCAGCGCAACGTCGACGCGGCCAGCCAGGTGGCACACGCCATCTCGACCAACCGGGTATCGACCGAGTTCGACTTCTACACCGCCGTGGACGACTTCAAGCCGGAGGACACCGAGGGGGCCGACATGATGGGCACCGTCGAGTTCAACTCCGCCTGCTTCTACCGCTACGCCAACGTCGACCTCGGGCAACTGGCGCGCAACCTCGGCGACGACGCCGAGCTGGTGCAGAAGACGTTGGAAGCGTTCATCCGCGCTGCGGTGGTGGCCATCCCAACCGGTAAGCAGAACAGCATGGCGGCCCAGAACCCGCCCTCGTTCGTCCTGGCGGTGGTGCGGGAGGACGGGCTGTGGTCGCTGGCCAACGCCTTCCTCAAGCCGGTCACGCCGAGCGCCACAGCCGACCTCGTGACCCGCTCCGAGCAGGCGTTGGCGAGCTACTGGGAACAGCTGGCCACGATGTACGGCACGGACGGGGTGCGCGGCGCCTGGTTCATCAGCCTCGACGGCGCCGGGCTTGAGCAACTGGCCGCCAGTGGGGTCGTGCGGGTCGCCAACCTCAGCCAGCTGGTCGCGAACGTCACGGCGGCCGCGAACGGGAGCCCGGCATGAGCACGCTGCTGCTGCGGCTGAGTGGCCCAATGCAGTCGTGGGGCACCCAGAGCCGCTTCTCGACCCGCGATACCGGCCTCGAGCCATCGAAAAGCGGCGTGGTCGGCCTGCTCTGCGCCGCGCTGGGCCGCGAGCGCGCGCAGCCGCTGGATGACCTGGCACGGTTGCGCATGGGGGTGCGGGTGGACCGCGAGGGGAGTGTGCGCTCCGACTACCACACGGCAGGGGGCTGGCACCGGCGCGAGGAAGAGGGCTACGGCGTACCCTCGCCATCGGGAGGCGGCCACCGCACCGTCCTCTCCACCCGCTACTACCTGGCCGACGCAGCCTTCCTGGTCGGCCTTGAGGGGGAGCGCGCGCTGCTGGAGGAGTTGGACGCAGCGCTGCGCCGGCCGGTCTGGCAGCTCTTCCTCGGGCGCAAGGCGTTCCTCCCCGGCGCGCCGGTGCGCCTGCCCGACGACCCGCCCCGTGGGCCAGGACTGCGCGACGCGCCGCTGGAGCAGGCGCTGCGCGAGACCCCCTGGCTGGGCGACTGGGATCCCCGTCGCCGCGCCGAGCGTCCACAACGGCTGCGCCTGGTCATCGAAGAACCCAACCCGGGGTCGCACGAGCTGCGCGACGTGCGCATGGACGTGCCGCTCTCCTTCGCCGAGCGCCGCTTCGCCAGCCGCACTGTCGTCACCCGCGCGCTCGCGTTCAACGAACTGGGACCGGAGGACTGAGCGATGTACCTCTCAAAGCTGATCCTCAACCCGCGCAACCGCCAGGTACGCCGCGACCTGGCCAACCGCCACGAGCTGCACCGCACCATCCTGGCGGCCTTCCCCGACCTGCCGGGGAGCCACCCGGATGCCCGTAGCAAGCTGTGCGTGCTCTTCCGGGTGGAAAGCGACCCAGCGCGCACGGAACGCGCGCAGATCCGCGCGCTGGTGCAATCCGCCATCAGGCCAGACTGGTCGCGGCTGCCCGATGGCTACCTCCAGCCGCCTGAGGACATCTTCGCCGGCGAAGAGAACCCCGCCTGCCGCTCGCTCGACGGGGTCTGGGAGACGATCCGCGCTGGCGACGAGCTGATCTTCCGGCTGCGGGCCAACCCAACGCGGCGGGTTAACGCGAGCCGCCAGGGGGCGGACACACTGGCCGGCAAGCGCGTCGAGCTACGCACAGAAGCGGAGTGGCTCGCCTGGCTGGCCCGCAAAGGGGAGCAGCACGGCTTCCGGCTGGTGGAGGTGCGCGCCAGCCGCGAGGTCGCGCCAGCGCAGGTACAGGAGGTGCTGGAGACGGACACACCTGAGCAGCCGAAGCGCGCCCCTGTCCCAGATACGCGCAGCACCCCCGGGCTAAAGGTGACGGGCCGCAAGGAACGGGGCACGCGCCCGCTGACCTTCGGCTCGGTGCTGTTCGAGGGCCGGTTGGTGGTCTGCGACGTCGCTGCCTTCCGCCAGGCGCTGGCTACCGGCATCGGTTCCGGCAAGGCCTACGGCTTCGGCCTGCTCTCGATCGCGCGGCCACGGCCAGGCTGACGACGCAGAGGGAGGGAGATCCATGACGGCACGGCTGCGCGACCTGCACCTCCTGCCGAAGGTGCGCGACTCCTGGAGCTACCTGTACGTCGAGCATGCCCGCATCGACCAGGAGGGCAAGGCGATCGCCATCCACGACACGACCGGCACGACGCCGGTGCCCTGCTCGACCCTCACGACGTTGATGCTGGGGCCAGGCACGACAGTGACCCACGCGGCGATCCGCACGCTGGCCGACAACGGCTGCCTGGTGGTCTGGGCCGGCGAGGAGAACGTGCGCTTCTACGCCCAGGGCATGGGCGAGACGCGCTCCGCCCACAACCTGCTGCGCCAGGCATGGTGCTGGTCGCGGCCAGACCTACGGCTGGCGGTGGTGCGCGAGCTGTACCAGATGCGCTTCGATATCCAGCTGGACGCCTCGCTCTCGCTGCAGCAGATCCGCGGGCTGGAGGGTGCGCGGGTACGCACGGCCTACTTCACGGCCAGCCAGGAGACCGGCGTGCCCTGGACAGGCCGCAAGATCGTGCGCGACAACTGGCAGGCGGCCGACCCAGTCAACCGCGCGCTCTCCAGCGCGAACTCCTGCCTGTACGGGGTCTGCCACGCGGCGATCGTCTCAGCGGGCTACTCACCGGCGCTTGGGTTCGTCCACACCGGCAAAATGCTCTCGTTCGTCTACGACATCGCCGACCTGTACAAGACCGAGGTGAGCATCCCGATCGCCTTCCGAGCGGTTGCCGACGGGGTGGACGACCTGGAGCGCCAGGTGCGCTACCGCTGCCGCGACGCCTTCCACGAACAACGCCTGCTGCAGCGGATCGTGCCGGACATCGAACGGGCGCTCGGCGCGGCAGCTGCCGCGGCGGAACGGCAAGACCTGGACGAGTTCGTCGCCACACCCGGTGGCCTCTGGGACCCGGAGGTAGGGGAGGTGCGCGGAGGCGTGAACTGGGCAGCGGTTGCGGAACAGAAAGGGGGCGCAGATGGTGGTGATGGTACTGGAGCGGGTGACGCCGAGCCTGCGCGGTGAGCTGACACGCTGGATGCTGGAACCGAAGGCAGGGGTGTTCGTCGGCGACATGTCGGCGCTGGTGCGCGAGCGGCTGTGGGAGCACATCTGCAAGCAGGTGCGGGACGGCGGCGCGATGCTGATCCACAGCACAGACACGGAACAGAGCTTCGCGCTGCGGCTACACGGTGACACAACACGCAGCGTCGTGGACTACGACGGCCTGCAACTGATCCGCATCCCAGCCAACTGAACGCCGGGGCACACCGTAACCACCAAAAGACTTCAGGCCGGTTGGCAGGTGCCAACCGGCCTGAAATCAGGCAAAATGGAAGTGTCGTCCCCACGCGTGTGGGGGTGAACCGTGAATGCGTCGGGCCAACGCCTTCACCAGCCTGTCGTCCCCACGCGTGTGGGGGTGAACCGAACGTTCGTCTGCACCTCGTCCACGCTCGAAAGTCGTCCCCACGCGTGTGGGGGTGAACCGGACGAC
>QEUZ01000289.1 GCA_003577355.1 Chloroflexota bacterium
GGCCGAGTGTAATGCGATCGCGTTGGTGAGCCGTTCCCGGCTGACAAGCTGGGCGATGAACGCTTGGCGGGCCGGCATGTTGAAGGCAAATGCGACCCCCTGGAGCATCGCCACAAGCACCAGGTGCCAGATGCGCACCACCCCGCTGAGCACCAGCACGGCGTTGATCAGGGCGGCCAGGCCGATAGCGCCCTGGGTGATCGTCAGCACCCGCCGCTTGGGGAAGCGGTCGGCCACTGCCCCGCCGAACAGGCCCAGGAGCATCATCGGGACTGTCGCACCCAGTGAGACGACGCCGATGGCTGCCGCTGCGCCGGAGATGTCGTAGGCAACGTAGCCGGTGACGACCATGTCCATCTGCATCGCCAGCACACCGGGCAGCGTGGCGAGCCACAGCCTGCGGAAGGCGGTTTCCTGCATCGCGAGGAACGGCCGCTTCCAGGCGGGCAACGCTCGTTCAGGGGTCGCCACGGCCAGCGGCTGTGCCTCGGCGCTTCCTGCCGCAACCGGATCGGCCTGCATCGCTGGCCACACTTCCAATGCCCGCGTCGGAACCACTCCAGCCCCACGGCAGAATACGGCCCGCAGCAGGGATACACAACGGTGGGAGATCGGGTACCCTCTGCCCAGCCGTGACGGTAGCGCCACCAAGGAGCGAGCAATGAGCACACGAGATTTCATCGGCTATGGACCGCAGCGGCCGGCCATCCGCTGGCCCAACGGCGCGCGCATCGCCGTCTCGCTGGTCGTCAATTACGAGGAAGGGGCCGAGTATTCCCCACTGGATGGCGACCCAGCCCACGAAACGAACAGCGAAGTGCCCTCGCCGGTGGCGGCGGGCGACCGCGACCTGGCTAATGAATCCTTCTTCGAATACGGCAGCCGGGTCGGGGTCTGGCGCATCATGGATATTCTGGATGAGCACGACGTGCCGGCCACCTTTTTCGTCTGCGCCCAGGCGCTCGAGCGCAACCCCTACGTCGGGCCGGAGATCGTGCGGCGCGGCCACGACATTTGTGGCCATGGCGAGCGCTGGGAGGAAGCGTTCCGCATGGACCGTGAGGCGGAGCGCGCGGCGATGGCGCGGGCCGTTGCAACGATCACCCGCCTCACCGGCGTGCAGCCGCCCGGTTGGTACGTACGCTACGGCCCAAGCATCCATACCCGCGAGCTGGTCGTCGAGCACGGCGGCTTTCTCTACGACAGCAACGCCTACAACGATGACCTGCCCTACTACACCACCGTCCACGGCGCGCCCTGGCTGGTGGTGCCCTATGGGCTGGATGTCAACGACACCAAGTTCTGGCGTGGTGGGATGAGCCGCGCCGACGATTTCTTCGCAGCAATGCGCGACGCCTTCGACCGGCTCTACCGTGAGGGCGCAACCCACCCGAAGATGCTCTCGATCGGCCTGCACTGTCGCATCGTCGGGCGGCCAGCGCGCGCGGTGGCGCTGGAGCAGTTCCTAAATTATGCACTAGGGTTCCCGGATGTCTGGTTCGCTCGCCGCGTCGAGATCGCCCAGTGGTGGCGCGAGCACTACCCACCCGGAGCGCTGTAGCCCGTCGGCCTTGGCGGTCGCTCAGAGCCGACGGCTTGACGGAGTGCAGTTACGGTGATATAGTTGCTAACGATACGTAAGCCTAATTGGCCCGCAGGACAAGGACGACCCATGAGCCTCTACCTCACCGGCATGCACCACGTCAGCGCAGTCAGCCACGACATCCAGGCGTCGCACGACTTCCACACCCGCGTGCTGGGCCTCCAGACGCTGATCAAGTCGGTCAACCAGGACGACACCAGCATGTACCACCTGTTCTACGGCGATGGCGCTGGCACGGCGGGTTCCGACCTGACGGTGTTCGATATCCCCTACGCCGCCCGCGAACGGCGTGGCAACAACAGCATTACCCTGACGACGCTGCGCATCCACGGCGACGACGCTTTCGCCTACTGGGCAGACCGCTTCGACGCGTTCGGCGTCCCACGTGGGGAGATCACGACCCGCGATGGCCGCACCGTGCTGGATTTCGAAGATGTCGTTGGTACGCTGCTCTCGCTGGTCGAGGATGATGGCCTCCTGGAGGCGCACCCGTGGGATGCCAGCCCGGTGCCGGCCGAGTTCCAGATCCGTGGCCTGGGCTATAACATCATCACCATCCCGCGCCTGGAACCGACCCACCGCTTCCTGACCGAAGCACTCGGCCTGCAGCACGACCACACCTACCCAACGCCCGCTGCGCCGCAGTACAGCACTCACGTCTACACCATCGGCGCGGGCGGCGCGCATGCGGAAGTGCATGTCTCGGTGCGCGATGACCTGCCACGGGCGCAGCCCGGTTCCGGTGGGGTCCATCACCTGGCGCTGATGGTGCCGCAAGGCCAGACGATGCGCGACTGGGTGGCGCGGCTCGATGCCCACGGTTACCGCAACAGCGGCGTGGTCGACCGGCACTACTTCGTCTCCGGCTACGTGCGCGAGCCGAACCACGTGCTGTTCGAGCTGGCCACGCACGACCCCGGCTTCACCGTCGATGGGCCGATCGATGGCGAGAAGCTCTCGCTGCCCCCCTTCCTGGAACCACACCGGGCGCAGATCGAGGCGCGGCTCAAGCCCCTCGCGACCGCCAACGTCTAACCTGAATGCGAGCGCCGGTCCCCCCTGGGATCGGCGCTCGCTGTGTACCTTCCAGTCACCTGACGAGTCGCCGGCAACGTTGCAGTTCCGCACCACGAGGACCGACAGTACCCACCGCATGGCTGCGAATCGCGTGGCAGGTTCCGGGCGGTCGGCGCCTGCTGGCGTACGTTCCGCTGCCGGCGTCTCCGTGCAAGACTTGGCGCGGTGGCTGCTGCCAGTGATGTGAAAGGTGCGGGATGGGGAGCACGGTTGCCGAGAATGTGACCTCGCTCTTCCTGTTCATCGACCTTACCGGCGTCTTCCTGGCGGCGCTGCTCGGCGCGGTGGCAGCACGGCGCCACCCGGACATCGACATCACCGGGGTGTGGGGGCTGGCGCTGGCGGCGGGGGTCGGTGGTGGGTTGATCCGCGATATCTTGTTGCAGCGCGGCACGCCGGTAGCCCTCACCGATGTCCGCTACCTCATCGTCGTCATCGCCGCTGCCGCCTGTGGGTTCCTGTACGGTGACCGGGGCGGCGTGCTGCGGCGCTGGCCGATTCTCGTGGTCGATGCGCTTGCGCTGGGGAACTTCGCCGTCTCCAGCACGCTGCGCACGGTCGATTCCGACCTAGGTGTGCTGACCGCGCTCCTGCTGGGCGTCATCGGCGCGACCGGCGGCGGTATGCTGCGCGACCTGCTGCTCGGCGAGCGCCCGGCGATCTTCGTGCGTGGTGAGTTCAATGCCCTTGCGGCCCTGGCGGCGAGCGCCGTCGTACTGGTCGGCATCGAGGTGGGCCTGCATCGCGTGCTGGCCAGCGCCCTCGGCATTGCCGTCGGCTCAACGCTGCGCTTGTTGTCGTTACGCTTCGGCTGGCGTTCCCCCGGGCCGCGCTAGCGGTCGGCCAGCCGGTGCAACGGCATGGCAGCAGCGACCATCGCCGGAGCCGGTAGATCATGTCGCGCACTGACACTCCCCTTCTGCTATGTCGTGTTGCGTTGGCCGCAGCAAACATCGGCGACGCCTGCTTTACTTGAGCCACGGTTTCTGATGAGGACACAGCAGGGTTGCATGCTGTTCGGTGTACCCGCCGGTGGGGTGGTGGCGGCACGCTGGGTGCGTGCGTTGGGGAAAGTGGACCGCTATGCCGTTGCGCCCGACGAATGACATGGCGCACCTGCGCCGCTCGGTGTTCTTCGAAGGGGAGCTGGCCCCGCAGAAGATGAGCCGCTTCTGGGTACTGCTCGTGCTGGCGGCGGTCATCGCCTCCGCCGGTGTCGTGGGCGATTCCACTGCCACGGTGATCGGTGCGATGATCGTCGCGCCGCTGATGACGCCGATCCTCGGCACGATGCTGGCGATTGTGCTGGCCGACCGCGATAACCTGGTGCGGTCCATCTCCCTGGTTGTCGCCGGCGCGCTCGCGGCGGTCGCAATTGGGTACCTACTTGGGTTGGCCTCGGTCAACCCGGTTGTCGCGGAGTACAACACCCAAGTCGCTGCCCGGGTCAACCCACGGCTGATTGACCTGGTCGCGGCGCTTGCGACCGGCGTGGTTGGCTCGATCGCCCTGGTGCGCTCCGACATCTCAGACACGCTCCCCGGTGTCGCCATCGCGATCTCGTTGGTGCCGCCACTCACCGTCGTTGGCCTCACGCTGGAGGCTGGGGCATATGGCCAGTCGTTGGGGGCGCTGCTGCTGTTTCTGACCAACGTCACGGCGATCATCGCTAGCGGCACGATCATCATGGCGCTCTACGGTGTGCATCGCATGGTTGAGGTATCGCCTGGCAAGACGACACGGGCGATCAACCGGCGGCGGGCAATCGCCGTCATCGCGGTCGCCGCGGCGATCATCGTCGTGCCCCTGACGGCGACCACCGTGACCGTCGCGAGCGACCGCCTGCGGGAGTCCGACGCGCGCGCGGCTGCATCGGCATTCGGCGCGGACATCGGCTGGAACGTCAAGGATGTGACGACGCAAGCCGGCACGGTCATCATCGAAATGGAAGGACCGCTGCCGCTGCCGGACACCGCGCAGTTGCGCGCGCAGCTTGAAGCGCGCGGAGTCAACCCCGCCCACGTGCGGGTTGAGCTTTCTCCGGTCGAGATCGTCGAGTTCGACTGATGCAGCCGGCCAACGGCGAGGCCAGGTACATTATCGTGACCGCTCAGGCAGCCACTTCCAGCCGGCAGGCGCAGCTGGCGTGCACCGGCACGTCGGTGCGCGCCAGTGCCAGGTCGAGCCGCTGCTTGATCATCGTCGCCAGCTCATGTTTGCCCTGGCGCACCAGGCATTCGTGGTAACCGTGCAGGCTCCAGACGTTCTCCGGGTGGCGGCAGGCGCGTGGCAGGCTCTCGTCCAACCCCAGGTCGGCGCGATAGACCGCCTCCGCTTCGGCAACGTGGCCTTGCTCCAACAGTAGCGCCCCAAGCGCGTGGCGCGTTGGTTGCATCCAGGCCCAGGGTTCGCCGTAATACAGCCCGTCTTCCAGCGCTACCGCCTGGCGCAAGTGGTCGAAGGCGACGGCGTAGTTGCCCCTGCGGTATTCGACTTCGCCACGCATCATCGCATCGGCGACCTTCAGGACATCCAGGCAGGTGTTGTGCTGGAACATGCGCGATTCCGGGACGCGTGTGACGGCCGTATCGAAGCGCGCGACCTGCTCGTCGGCTTCCGGCACGCGCCCAGTGGCGGCATAAGCGATCGCCTTCGCGTGGTGGATCATCGCGGTCGTGAAACAGTAGAGCGCCTGGTTCTCCGGCAGCGGGTAGTCGATGATCTCCTGCCAGCGCCCAAAGCGGATCAGCGCGTGCAGCTTCATCGGGATGAAACCTTCGAGGTAGTCTGCCATCGGCGGCGATTCCACCAACAACAGTTCCGCCGGGAAGGCTCCGATGATTCTGTCTGCGGCGTGCAGCGCCGTTTCGTACTGCCCGAGGAACATCGCCCCGTAGAGCTGGAAGTGGTAGTCGTGGACGCGGTAGAGGGTGTAGAAGTTCATTGGCCCTGCGTATGCGAGGTACTTGTCATCGGCCAGCGTCGCGGCGGCGTTCCAGTCGACAACGTCCTGGTAGTGGCCGCAAAGGACGTCGATGTGGGTCGGCATGTGCTTGAGGTGGCCACCATCCGGCACCAACGCGCGTAGCCAGTCACCGGCCCGGAGCGCCTTCTCCGGGTGTGGCGACATCTCCATCAGGTGG
>QEUZ01000002.1 GCA_003577355.1 Chloroflexota bacterium
GAACCGATCGCGAACCGTGTCGGTGATTCCGCGCCAAACACGACGTCGAAGTCTTCTCCGCGCGCCTGGCGCATCTCTGCGAAATGCGCCGGAATGGTCCGTACCGCCCGCGGGCCAGACCCCTCATGCAGGTTCGCGGCATCCTCCAAAACTAAGCTCGGACGCACGATCGCGGCAGCATAGGTGTGAATCCCACGCAATGCAGACTGGAGAAAGGTGGATTCAGCCGGAGGATCAGCGGTCACGGCCGGATCGGTGGAACGTAACTGGAGGTCGGAAACCAAACTGAAATAGCGGTTGCGCTCACCCTCTAAGACGACGAAGCTGCCGACCTGCAGCTCTTCAGGCAGCGCGCCATCGAGTCTCACTGTCAAACCGGCAGTGAAGCTGCCGTCGGTGACAACTCCAAGACGCTGGTTTCGCCCAACCTGCGCCACCACTCCTCCTGGCGTTCAGAGTGTCCGTACGCCACACAATTGTATCATTCGGCGAACTCTCGCCCGCGAGGACAGGAAGATCGGGCAATGGCAGAATCACGGACACCATTCGACGCGGCACACGCACTGATTGAAAGTACTGCGAACGCTACCGCCGATGTCACGCATGCGCGGCGAGCCGCGTACCGTCTCGGCGAGGCAAGCGCCGAGCACGACTTGACCATTGAAGAAACCTTTCAGCTACTGGAACGCGAGGCCGGCGACATCCTCACCGACCTTTCCGCGGAAATCCTTGGCTCGATCGTCAGAGGCTATGTCGATCGGATCGTGCGGACCCGCGGCGTCACCCGCAGCCGCTCTGCTGGCCGGCTGTCTTCCCACGTCGCTCGGCTCGCGGCCCTACACCGCATCAATCGTGCCGCGACGGGCAGTCTGCATCTCGATGCGATGCTCTCAACCGTTGTCGAAGTTGTCGCGGAAACGATCCAGGGTGATGCCTGCTCCGTTTGGCTCAGCGACGACATGACCCAAACGCTGATGTTACGCGCCACAGTTGGCCTCAACCCGGGCATCGTCGGCAGGCTGACGATCCGCGCTGATGCCGGAATAACTGGGCTAGCCGCCACCGAACGCCGCACCCAGATCGCGGTGGATGCGCCGCATCATCCCGCGTTCTTTACGTACCCCCACGTTGGAGAGGACCCCTATTCATCGCAGGTGTCGATTCCACTTCTTCTGCGCGAGCCGGAGCGTCTCGTTGGCGTTATGAATATCCAGACGATTGAACCGCGTGATTTCGACGAGGACGAAATAACCTTCCTCGAGACCGCAGCCGGAGAGCTAGCGATAGCGATCGAGAACGCCCGCCTCTACAGTCAGACCGACGCAGCGCTCAACCAGCGGCTGACCGAACTACACGTGCTCCAATCGGTAACTCGCTCGATCGTATCGACACTGCAGCCCGATACCTTGCTGCCTATGATCGCCGAACAGGCCGCGCACATCATTGGAGGCGGCGATGCTGCAATCTACCGCGTCGACATCTCAAGAGACCCGCCGGCGATCCAGGTGCTTGCCAGCGCGACCGATGGCCGTGGACGTGCTGTCGACGAGTTCCCGTTAGACTTCGTCACACGGTTATGTTCGTCACGCAGCGCCATGGTGTTGAACGCCACGACACCCGCTGAGCATGGGGAACTCCTCTTCGGTGCACCACTTATGACGCGGCACGGGGTCCTCGGTGCGATCTGCGTCACTGCTCCAGCCGGTCCCAACCACCACGACGAACGGTTGCGCCTGTTCCAGGCATTTGCCGATTCCGCGGCGCTCGCGTTGGAGAACTCAGACCTCTACGATGAAGCACGCCGAAATTTCCACACCGCGTCAGTCCTGCTGCAAGAAATGCACCATCGCGTTCGGAACAATCTTCAAACGGTCGCCGCGCTCCTATCGATGCAGGCGCGCTACGCGGGCTACGCGGAATGGACGGCGCCGCTGCAAGAGGCTGTCGCCCGTGTGCAATCCATCGCTGCTGTCCATAACCTGCTCTCGGGTGACAGCCTGACATCTACAACCGTGTCAGCGATCGCCAAGCAGGTGGCTGATGAGGCGACCGTTAATGTCGTACCACCTGAGCTATCGCTCAAAATCCGCGTCGAACCGGACGAGGTCGCTATTCCCTCGCGCCAAGCGACGATACTTGCGCTGTTGATCAACGAATGCCTGACAAACGCGATCGAGCATGGCATGCGCGACCGAACAACGGGCGAGGTCGTCGTGAGCGCTGCACTGCACGACGGCATCATTGAAGTTGCAATCGCCGACGACGGAAACGGACTGCCGCCGGACTTCGACCTCAACACGCGACACACGCTCGGACTGCGGATCGCCCGAACACTGGCGGTCTCCGATCTGAAAGGTACATTCGAGCTGCAACCCGGCCCTCTGGGGGGCGCGCGCTCGGTGATCCGGTTCCCGCAAGTCGCCGATGCCTAATTCGCCGCGGCAGCAGTGACGTCGAGTGCGGCATACGCGCGGTCGAGCAACGTCATGATGTGGACAACCTCAGTCTGTACACCCTTGCTGCGCAACCCCGCTGCCATCTGGAGCATGCAGCCGGGATTCGCGGAGACGATGATCGCCGCACCGGTCGAGGTCGCGTTGGCCAGTTTGCGTTCCAGCAACGCGCTAGACATCTCGGGCTGCAACAGGTTGTAGATCCCGGCGCTGCCACAGCACAACGCTGATTCCGGCATTTCGATCAACTGTAGCTCCGGTATCGCGGCGAGTAGCTCTCGCGGCTGACGTGAAATGCGCTGCGCGTGCACCAGGTGACACGGTTCCTGGTACGTAACTGTCACCGCGAGAGGGCCAGGCGTCGCGACCAGACCCTGGTCCGCCAGGAACTCGGAGACATCGCGCACCTTCCCGGCGATGCGCCGCGCACGCTCCGCCCAATCCGGGTCATTCCGCAGCAAGAAGTCGTACTCGCGCATTGCGGCGCCACAGCCAGCGGCGTTTGAGACAACTGCGTCGATGCTTGGACTAGAGAATGCGGCGATGTTCGCCCGAGCAGCCGCTCGGCCAGCTTCAAGATCGCCACTATGGATCGCCAGCGCGCCGCAGCAACCCTGTCCGGGCGGGACAATGACATCAAACCCGTTGCGGGACAGCACACGAGCAGTGGCCCGATGCACTTCGGCGTAGGCGGTGCTCATGATGCAACCGGCCAGCAGCGCAACGGTCCCGCGCCGGACGCCTTCCGCAGGCCAAAACTCTTTGCCAGGTACGAGGAACCGCTCGCTCAGCTCCGGCAACAGCGCTTCCTTTTCGGCCAAACCCACGCGACGAAGCAACCCACTGCGTCGTACGAACCGCTGTGCGCCTGTCCGCTGATACAGCCGCAAACCCGCCGATGCAGCGCGAAAGCGCCGCGAGCTGCCGAACACCCCGCGGAACGCCGCGATACGAGCGGAACGCACTCGCAGCGTCCGTGGGGACTGTGCCTCAATCTGCGCCCGTGCGCTCTCGACGAGCTCGCCGTATTTCACGCCCGAAGGACACGCAGCCTCACAGGCTCGACAGTTCAGGCACAGGTACATCTCGTCCTGAAAGGTTGGGTCCATCAGGTCGAGTCGACCTTCAGCCACGGCCTTGATCAATGTGATCCGCCCGCGTGGAGACGAACGCTCGCGGAGGGTGAGCTTGTATGTCGGGCACGCCGGTAGGCAAAAGCCGCAGTGTACGCAGGTGTTGATGACCTCCCACGGAGGCGCGTCGGGACCACTGAACCCAGTCAGAACCTCTGGCTGAACAACTGCGCTTGCCAAGACATGCTCGGCAACGGGGGCCGACATCTATTGCTCCTCCTCCGTACCAGTATCGCGCTAGAGGTGCAAAACGAATCTCCCAGGGTTCAACAGCCGCTCCGGGTCGAACGCCTGTTTCATCCGACGGATAACTTCCCCTGCAGCCGGTCGAACGCTTCCGAACACATCAATGCCCTCTTTGAGTGTTGCGGGAAGCGCAAGGAACGTCGGATTCTGTTGGGTCGCAATGACACGCTCGCGCCAATCAAACGTTGGAGGCCCCGCTACATACACCAAGCCAGAACCGAGATCAGCACAGACTGAGTCGTCCATCAAGAGCTCCACAACTGGGAGCTGTTGCGACGCCGGTACCGGGATGCGTGCGACACCCAGGCCTGCGCGCAAATCTGTCACATCAATGAACGGCGCAACCGCCTGGGCTTCATCAGCGAGGATGTCGACTTGTGCCGGCGGAGCTGCTTCTGATGCGGTTGTGACCACCCGCTCGGCCAGTCGCTCGATCGCTGATGGCGGAGCGTCACAGCGGACCCGCAAGGTCCACGTTGGTCGGTTCCCAATGATCAGCGAACTGGGCTGCAGTTGAGAACGCAGAAGCGCGATCGCGGCAGCATAAGCATCTTGGGGCCGCTGATACTGGATGACCACGGCGCGCGCTGGCCCAGGCGAGGGGAACACCTTCAAGTTGAGGCGCGTCACCACGCCAAACGCCCCGAGTGCGGCGTGGTGAACGTGCATCATGTCGTAGCCAGTTACATTCTTGACGACCATCCCGCCAGCTTTGGCAACCACTCCGGAAGGACCAGCGGCTTCGACCCCGATCGTCCAGTCCTTGAGTGAGCCGCCGCCGAGTCGCCGCGGACCACTGAGGCCAGCAGCGTACGCGCCGCCAATCGTCGACGTGTCGGCTGCCGCCGCATCGAGCGCAAGCATCTGACCCCGCTGCCCCAGAAGCTCGTGGACCTGAGCGATCGTGCAGCCAGGCTCGACTGCCAGAGTCAGGTCATCGGGCTCATAGTGCAGAATGCGGTTCAGTCTCCTCGTCGAGACGGCAACGTCGTACGGACCGCCCAGGTTTCCAAAGGCAAGCCGGGTGCCACCGCCGACGATCAGGATGCGTTGTCGGTCGCGCTGCAGGTCGCTGAGCGCTTCGCATAGCTCGTCAACAGTCTCAGGCACGAGAACACGCGGGATCTCAGCTCCGTCGACGGTAACTTTGGCGACCTCGGCATCAAACGACATACATTCCGTCCCGCATCAGCGACTGCTGCTTGAGCTGGTTGACTTCACCACATGAGAACCCGCTGGGAAAGATTTTTTCCGGGTTGAACAGCTCGCGGGGGTCGAATGATCGCTTGAGCCCTGCCATCGCCCGCAAGTCATCGGTCGTGAAGCAGAGTGACAGCGCATCCTTCTTTTCCATGCCGATGCCATGCTCGCCACTAACAGCGCCACCAGCCGCGATGCAATATTCCAGCAGCGCATCTCCGGCCTCCAGCACACGCTGGATTGCGCCACGTTCGCGGCGATCGAAGAGCATGAGCGGGTGAAGATTTCCGTCTCCTGCGTGGAAGACGTTCGCAATCTCCAACCGGAACTCGCGGCCGAGCTGCCCGACAAACTCAAGCGCCGGCGGCAGCTTCGTGCGCGGGACAACGGTGTCCTGCAAGTAGTAGTTGGGCGCTAAGCGCCCGAGTGTCCCAAACGCCGACTTCCGACCCAACCACAGCAGGTCCTGCTCTGCTTTGGTCGTCGCATGGCGCACCATGGTTGCCTCGTGTTCACGGCACTTCCGGGCAACGATCTCGCCATGTTCGGCAACCGTTTCTGCAAGGCCATCAAGTTCGACGAGCAGCACCGCTGCAGCATCGGTTGGATAGCCGCAATGAAACGCCGCTTCAACAGCTGAGATTGTGAGCGCGTCCATCATCTCCAACGACGCTGGCAGGACTCCCGCTGCAACTATCGCCGACACGGCTCGGGACGCGGCATCCATACTCGGAAATGCCGCAAGCAGTACAGCAACCGCTTCGGGCTTGCGCGTCAACCGCACCATCGCCTTGGTCACGATCCCCAGGGTTCCCTCGGAACCAACAATCGCGCCGGTGAGGTCGTATCCAGACGTTTCTCCCGACGGTCCGCCAACCCAGGTCAGCTCGCCAGATGGCAAGACAACCTCGAGCCCGAGAATATGGTTGCTGGTAACTCCGTATTTGAGGCAGTGAGGGCCACCTGAGTTGTTCGCGATGTTCCCGCCGAGGGTACAGACCCGCTGGCTGGCCGGGTCTGGCGCGAAGAAATACCCCTGCTGAAGCAGCGTGTTCGACAGGTCCAGATTGACGATGCCAGGCTCGACCACGGCATACCGGTCGATTTCGTTGATTTCGTGGATGCGCGTCATGCGGGTCATCACAATGAGAATACCCCCGCGCGCTGCGATTGCACCGCCTGCCAAGCCGGTGCCGGCGCCACGCGCAACCACCGGCAGGTCGTGGGCCAGAGCGAGGTTCACAACCTGCACCACTTCCTCGGCGCTTCCCGGCAAGACCGCAACGAGCGGAAGATGATGACCCGCAATTGCCTCGTCGGACGCGTCGAACTCGTATACCGCCAGCCCTGCCGCATCAGATGCGACATGTGCTTCCCCGACAATCGCCGCCAACTTGCTGATGAGCGCTGATTTCGTAGCGGGACCCAATGCGGACGCCATGCTCGCAACCCCTCTTGTCTCACGGTTCAGTTACACTACCGTATGAACGTACACTGTCTTGTTGCAACGCTTCGACCTTGTGCCGATGAACATGAATGGAGTGCAGCGTGTCTGGTTCAGATCAAGCGTACTGGATCGTCGTCGGCTCACCGGAAAACTTTGCTGCCACTCGCGCGCATGGCTTTACCGTTCAAGGCTTGAAGAGCCGACATCGGAAAAAAGCCGAAACGATGCGTCCGGGCGACAAGATTGTCTGGTACATCACTGGGCATAAGGCCTTCGCTGGTTATGCCACCATAACAACTACCTACTTCGAGGATCATACGCCAATTTGGAAGAGCCGCGATCCCAAGAAAGACGCCGAGGACTACCCGTGGCGCGTTGGAATTCGTCCTGACGTAACGCTGGCGGAGGATGAACTGCTACCAGCCGAGCCGATCGCCCGAAACATGGAACACGTCGCCAAGTGGCCCGCAGCGAACTGGACATTGGCGTTCCAAGGAAATGTCCACAAGATCAGTCGCGCGGACTTTGAACTGATTGCCTCCGCGCTGGAGGCTGCCGCTCACTCCGCCGCTGCCGATTAGGGTAGGAACTGGTCGGTGCGCATGTTGCGGCGCTCTGTCATTTTTACTGCGGTTGCAATCCAGCAGGAAGGGCCATGAGGTGGCGAACGCAAAGAACCAGCCGTCACTCGCAGATATACACGCCGCCGCCGTGCGCCTGCGTGACGTCGTGGTCCGCACGCCGCTCGTCCCACTCCATTCGTACGACAACCGGCGCGACATTCTGCTGAAGCCAGAGCTGCTCCAGCCCATTGGCTCGTTCAAGCTGCGCGGCATATTCAACGCCGTTGCAGCGTTGAGCAGTGAGGCACGCGCCGCCGGGCTGAGCACGACCAGTTCAGGCAACACTGCCCAAGCCTTAGCCTGGTCCGCTCGCTACTTCGGGACTTCGGCTCGGAGTCTGATGCCGGTCAACGCTCCTCAATCGAAGGTTGATGCGTTTCGCAACTACGGCGGTGAGCCGGTGCTTGTGTCGCGCGAGGAGCTATTCGCGTACATGCGTGACCACGGTTGGGAAGCCGAACCATATTCCTTTGTCCATCCCTGGACCGAGCGCGACGTCATGGCAGGCAACGGCACGATCGGGCTGGAAATCCTGGAGGATTGCCCCAACGTGCAGTCGATCTTTGTTCCAGTCGGAGGTGGTGGATTGATCGGGGGTATCGGTAGCGCAGTTAAAGCGATGCGGCCCGACGTGCGCATCATCGCCGTGGAACCCGAGGGCTGCTGCGCGCTGAAAGCCAGCTTCGACGCTGGCCGGCCGATGTCAGCCCCGTGCGACACAATCTGTGATGGTGTGGCCGTCCCGCTGGTGGTGCCTGACGTGTTCGAGGTTCTCTCCCGCGTCGTCGATGAGGTCGTGCTCGTCAGCGAGAATGACGTGAAATCGGCGATGAAACGCCTGGGGCTCCGCAATAAGCTCATTGTCGAAGGTTCGGCTGCACTGGCTCCGGCAGCAGCAATGCGCATGGCCCAAGCTGAACGGGGGCTTTCAGTCTGCATCGTGACGGGCGGCAGTATCGACCCCGAGCTACACGCCGCAATCATGGGAGATCCGACAGTACTGCCACTGGAGCCTGTCACGGCGTGACCAAATAGCTCACGTCAGTAATTTCGCCATATAGAACTCATCAACGAGCTTGCCGTCAACGAGCATGGCTGAGGTTCGCGTACCCTCGATCGTGAAACCACTCCGCTGGTAGAGGCGCACACCCGCTGTGTTGTGGGCCATAACCGTCAACTCAAGTCGAAGGATACCGTGCGCTCGGGCCCACGATTCCGCGGCTACAAACAACTGCGTGCCAATACCCTGGCCACCGAACTCTCGCAAGACACCGGCAACGATGTAACCGACATGGCGAATGCGGCGAAACGCGCCCCGCTCGATGCCCACGTAGCCGACGATTCGTCCATCGACAACCGCGACGATCGCTACTCCTCGATCGCCGGAGGAGTCCGCTTCGATCTCCGCGCGCATCTCCTCAACCGTTGTGTTTCGCTCGCCTGGCTCGAACATCATGAACTGCGATTCAGTGTCGAGTTGCAGCTTCAGGGCAAGGAGTTCCGCTGCGTCTTCAGGAGTCGCCTCTCTCAGGACAATCGATGCACTCATCGTGCCTCCACACAAGTCAATGCCCGCCAGATCCTCTGGCGGGCATTTGCTGCACTATTGTGGAGATGGGGGGAATCGAACCCCCGTCCAGAACTTTCAGCCGAAGATCTCCTACAGGCATAGTCGACTCTTTATCTCGCCAGCAGGAACCGCTGTCGACCGCGTTTCCCGTGACATGCTAGATGATCTTTCGCGGACGTATCCAGCACTCAGTACCGCGGCATCCCGGCATTGTGGCGCTCGGTTCCGGCCCAGCCGGTCAGTGGGCCGGTCGAACGTCGCTAGCTAGTTAGACTAGGCAGCGAGGGCAAGCTGTGGCCTGCCGTTTATCTTTTCGCCCCGTTTTAACGAGAGTCCGGGGCACCCTCGGCCCGCAATCCTCGCACTTACGGCCCTGTCGAAACCAGGCATCCCCGTAAAGCGCAAACCCAATCTTACACCTTTAGTCGCGCCGACGCAAGGCCTGCTCGATTTCGCGCCGTGAGTCGCGCTCTGCCAGGGCGTCACGCTTGTCGTATGCCCGTTTGCCCTTGGCCAGTCCAATGTCGAGCTTCGCCTTGCCATTACGCAACACCAAGCGTAACGGCACGATCGTGTAGCCTCGGGCTTCGACCCGTTGCTGTAGGTAGCGGATCTGCGCTCGATGCAGGAGCAGCTTCCGAGGACGGTTCGGATCATGTTGGAAATAGTCGCCAGCCTGGCCGTATGGTGAAATGTGCATGCCGTAGAGCAGCACTTCGCCGTTCTCGATCCGTGCGTGCGCTTCGCGGATGTTCACTCGACCTTCGCGAATCGACTTGATCTCGGTACCCGTCAGAACGATGCCTGCTTCAACCTCTTCTTCGATGAAGTAATCGTGCCAGGCACGCCGGTTCACGGTGACGACCTTTTCGCCACCGCGCGCGCGGGTTGTATGCTGTTGGTTCGCGTGTTTAGTATTCATAACCGGCGCACTGTATCAATTGACACAGCCGGATGCAATTCGCTCCTCGTGCGAGTGTGGCATGGCAACTGCGGTAGACGTTGTTGTACTTGGCGCAGGCATCAACGGGTGCGGTATCGCGCGAGACGCTGCGCGCAGGGGCTTCTCGGTTGTGCTGGTGGACCGGAGTGATATTGCAAGTGGGACGACCGCCGCCTCGTCGCGTCTCATCCATGGCGGATTACGCTACCTCGAACAGTTCGACATGGCGCTCGTCCGAGAGTCGTTGCGCGAACGCGACGTACTGCTGCGCATCGCTCCTCACCTGGTAAAGCCGCTGCAGTTCGCCGTGCCGGTCTACCGTCACAGTCGCCGTAGCCTGGCACGCATCCGTCTGGGACTTCGAATCTACCAACTGCTCAGCTCCCGCGCGGCTCTACCCCACCCACAGGTGCTCGACCGAGCTGACGCACTGGCGCTTGAGCCCGGATTGCAGGAGCAACACTTGCTCGGGGCCGGGGTCTACTGGGATGCGCAAGCGCCATTCCCGGAGCGCTTGGCACTCGAAAACGCGCAAGATGCCGCAGCGCATGGTGCGACGATCATCACCTACGCGAATACCATCCGCGTTGGAGCGCAAGAGAACGGTCTGAGACGAGTCGAAATTGATTGCCAACAGCGCACCTATAACTTTCAAGCGCTGTTCATTGTCAACGCCACTGGACCATGGGTGGACACGATCGCCGGCATCACACCGCACCGTCGACTGGTTGCGGGCTCTCGCGGGACCCACCTGACCGTCTCCAACTGGCGCGACGGACCCGTCAAGGCCGTATACGCCGAGGCGCTCGATCAGCGTCCATTCTTCGTCATCCCGTGGAACCAGATGCACCTTGTGGGGACCACCGACATTCACGTGAACGATGTCGAAACCCAACGCCATCCGACGGCTGAGGAAGTCTCATATCTCACACGCAGCACGCAGCAGCTCTTCCCCAGCATCTGGACGAGTGGCGCTGAGATTGCCTACGCGTACGCTGGGGTTCGCCCGCTGCCGGACACGTCACACCGCGATGCCGGCAAGGTCACGCGCCGCAGCACTGTTGTTATTCATACTGGCGATCTCGCAGGAGTGCTGACCCTGGTAGGAGGCAAATTGACCACCTATCGTCAGGTGGCGGAACAGGTCGTTGACGCAATTGCAGCCCGGTTGAACCACGATGCCCGCTCGGATACCGCCGAGACGCCGTTACCCGGCGCACGTGCACCTGAAGGCGTGGATTGGCGCGGTGTGCCGACCCCTGCGATCGACCGGTTGCTTTCTGTGTACGGGGGCATCGCTTGGGAAGTCGTGAGTAAGGGTACAGCTCACCCTGCGTTGCTGAACATGCTGGGCAACGACAACCGCACGATCGCAGCTGAAGTTGTCCACGCAGTCGAACGTGAAGGTGCGCGATCGATCGAGGACATCTTCCTGCGGCGAACGATGCTCGGCCTTGAACCTGACTTGGGCTTACGCCACCTGGATTCCGTCGCTGCGGTGCTCGATGCGCACACGCGCTGGAAAGGTGAAGACATTGCGGCGCAGCGCGCTGCCTACCTTGCTATGGCACACGCGCGGCAACGGGCATGCACCACCACAGGAGACGTAGAATCATTGCCATGAACGACCCAAATGGTTCTGCGGCTGACCCGTATCATCTGTTCGCAAAGTTTTACGACCTCGAGTTTGCGGGCGTCGTGGACGACCTCCCGTTCTACCAACAATTCGCCGTGGAAGCAGGTGGGCCAGTTCTCGAACTCGGCTGCGGGAGCGGTCGGGTGCTGGAACCTCTGCTGGACGCAAACGTGCCACTGAGCGGCGTCGATAGCTCTCCTGCGATGTTGGCTCTCGCGCGCGATCGACTCAAGGACGCGGTGGAGCTCCACCTCTGCCCGATGCAGGCAATCGCTTCTCTAGAGTTCCGCCACGCTCCGTTTTGGCTTGCGATCTGCGCGATCAACACGTTTCTGCACCTGCCAGGTATCGAGGATCAGCTCCAGACGTTGCGGGCAGCACGGCAACTCGTCGTTCCCGGGGGGCTGCTGATCCTCGACGTGTTTGCCCCTGATCCCACCTACCTGGCCCATCTCGACGGACGGATCACCTGCGAGTTCTCAACCACGCTGGGCGATGGCAGCCAGCTTGATAAATGGGTTGCACGCACCCACGACCTGTCTGAACAGATCATCGAGACGCAGGTCTGGTACGAGCTATGTTCTCCCAGCGACGGGTCGGTTCGACGCTTCGCAGACAGGTACGCGATGCGGTACGTCCACCGCTTCGAATTGGAACATCTTCTTGCGCGTGCGGGATGGAGTATCGTTTCGCTGTTCGGATCGTATGATCTCGAAGCATACGGGCCGGATGCCGAGCGGATGCTCGTCCTGGCAACCTGGCACGAGAGCGAAGCATAGTGGAGGGGTTCGCGTGGCGGCACGACGCAGGATAGAGGGAGTCGAAGTCAAACGCCTGATATCACACGCCGATGAGCGTGGTCACTTGACTGAGCTTCTCCGCAGAGACGACCCGATCTTCGAGACGTTTGGACAGGCATACTACTCAGTGTCGTACCCAGGCGTCATACGCGGCTGGCACTATCACCGCAAACAAACCGACTACTTCTCGTGTCTTGTTGGCATGATCAAAGTCCCACTCTACGACATGCGCGAAGGCTCACCCACGTATGGCGAGATCAATGAATTCTTCATCGGAGAAGACAACCGTATCGTGCTCAAGATCCCAGTCGGCGTGCTCCATGGGTTCAAGAACATCGGCGTCGTGCCGTGCGTATTGGTCAATTTCCCCACCATGCCATATGATCCCGCCGATCCTGACGAGTATCGTATTCCGTGGGATTCGCCTGACATCCCCTACGACTGGAACCTGACGTTCACATGAACGCAATTTCAACCCCAGTGCTCGAGGTCCCTCCAGCCGGCGGCCCTGTGCGCGCCGCAGTCAGCTTGCCTGGGTCGAAGAGCTACACGAACCGCGCACTTCCGATCGCCGCACTGGCGCGCGGCACATCACGTCTACTCGGAGCGCTGGACAGCGACGACACGCGCTACATGGTCGACGCGCTACGCTCGCTCGGCATCGGGATCTCGGCCGATTGGCAGGCCGGAGAGCTATGCGTGACCGGTTGCGACGGAGCGTTGCCCGCGACCTCCGCCGACCTCTTTCTCGGGAACTCCGGCACATCAATGCGCTTTCTCGCCGCGCTGGTGGCGCTCGGCCACGGTACGTACCGCCTGGACGGCACAGAACGCATGCGCGAGCGGCCGCTTGGGCCGTTGATTGATGGGCTGATCTCGCTCGGCGTTGGTATTCGGGCTGAACGACAGCCCGGCTGCCCCCCGATTGTAGTCACCACCGACGGATTGCCCGGTGGCCGCATCACCATGCCCGGGGATGTGTCAAGCCAGTATTTCAGCGCGCTTGCCATGGTCCTGCCGTACGCCACCGGCGAGATCGTCGTCGAAGTCGCAGGAGACTTGGTCTCGAAGCCATATATCGACATGACGGCTGACACTATGAGGGCGTTCGGCGTCACGTTGCATTATGTCGGCTACCAGACGCTCAGCGTCGAACCGGGGCAACGCTATGTTGGGCGTGAATACGCAATCGAGCCAGACGCCTCAGCTGCCAGCTATTTTTTTGCCCTCGCTGCCGTCACCGGTGGCGAGGTTACCGTTGAGCGGCTTCCACCGACGACCCGGCAAGGGGATATCCACTTCGTCGACGTGCTTGAAACGATGGGCTGCGTTGTTGAGCGACGGCCCGATGCGATTACTGTACGTGGACCACGACAGCTCCATGGCGCAGACATCGACATGAATGCAATCTCGGACACAGTCCAGACCCTTGCGGCAATCGCCCCGTTCGCCGATAGCCCGGTCAACATCCGCAATGTCCGTCATATCCGCTTTAAGGAAACCGACCGGATCGCGGCAGTTGCAACCGAGTTGCGGCGCATGGCTGTCCCGGTGGATGAACGTGACGACGGGCTGACGATCTACCCGGCACAACCGCAGCCGGCCGACATTTGCACCTACGACGACCATCGCATGGCAATGAGCTTTGCCCTCACCGGGTCCAAAGCTCCTGGTATACGCATCGTCGATCCCGGGTGTGTTTCTAAGACGGTGCCGGGTTATTGGGACCTCCTGTTGCCGCTCCTGGAGGGCACGCGGTAGCTCTCTCTTGTCTGAACTACTCCCAATAGGCGCGGCTCATCCGGTTCCGTAAGTAGAGATCGCCCAGGACGAGGCACATCATCGCTTCGACAACTGCTACCGCGCGCGGCACAACGCAGGGGTCGTGGCGACCTTCGACCAATATCCTGCGTGGCTGCAGCGAGCGATCGACTGTCTCTTGCTCGCGGCTGACCGAGGATGTTGGCTTGATTGCGATGCGCGCGATGATCGGCTCACCCGTCGAGATCCCGCCCAGCATCCCGCCCGCCTGGTTGGTACGTGTGCGCACGCGCCCCGATTCATCGACGAAAAAGGCATCGTTGTGGTCCGAACCGCGCATCGCAACTGCCCGAAAGCCGTGCCCGATCTCAACCCCTTTCACGGCTGGGATGCTGAGCATGGCTTGGCCGATCAACGCATCGAGTTTCTCGGCCGTCGGTTCCCCAAGGCCCGGAGGCACATTGTCGGCCCGCACTTCGACGATTCCACCGAGGCTGTCCTTCTCCTCCTTGATGCGATCGATGGCCGCGATCATCGCTTCCGCAGCGTCGAGGTCTGCCGCACGCACCATATTCTCCTCGATCACGGAGCGGTCAAACTTCGTCGCGACAATGGTTCCGATTTGGACGGTATAGGCGTACACGTCGATACCGGCTGTCGCCAACAGCGCCCGTGCGATCGCGCCTGCTGCCACTCGCCCCCAGGTCTCGCGGGCACTCGACCGACCACCGCCACGATGGTCGCGATGGCCGTACTTGGCCCAGTAGGTGTAGTCGGCGTGACCAGGCCGGAACACATCGCGCAAGTTCTCGTATTTGCTCGAATCGACATCCTTGTTGTATGAGATCAGCGAGATTGGCGCGCCAGTCGTGTAGCCCTCGTAGACCCCCGAGAGGATCTGCACACGGTCCGCTTCGTTGCGTGGGGACGTCACTCGTGACTGACCGACCCGTCTACGGTCAAGGTCACGCTGGATCAACGCTTCATCGATAGCCAGGAGCGCGGGGCAACCGTCGACAACTGCCCCGAGAGCAGGCCCGTGCGACTCTCCCCAGGTTGTCACCCGAAACGCGGTTCCGTAGGTACTCGCCACCAGCGGTCTCCCTTATCTTCCCAAAACGTCTGAATTATCTGCTGCATCGGCAGCGGCCGGGGCCAACCAGCGCCCGAAAACACTGTAATCCTGTGATGGGGTGCGCTGGAACCCATACGACTCATACAGTCGCCGGCTGCGCTCGTTGCGGGCCTGGGTACTGAGCCCGATCCGTCGCGCTCCACTCGCTGCTAGCGTCATCACGGCATAGTCAAGAGCAACCCGTCCCAATCCACAACCCTGACGCTCCGGCGCCACCGCAATGCGGTCGAGATGACCCCATCCACGGAACCGAGTCGTCCCGACGTACGCTACCATCGTACCGGTGGCGTCGCGTGCAACATCAACGGCGACGCCCTCTACCCCGTGGTACAACGCGAACTCGCGTTCGTTGTTCCACCACAACCACGGAAAGGCGCGATGGTCGAGCTGTTGCAACTCCTCCAACGCCTGAGCATCTTCGAGCCGCAGCCGCTCGAACCGGAGCAGGGTGTTGCGGGTCTGCCCGCTCCGCACGCGGGGTAGCTCGTACACGACGATCCGCTCAAGCTCTTCCATACCGACGGCCGCGAAGAACTCGCGCTTACGGCGCTCGGCCTGCTCGGACGCGACGAGTAAACGCCTGCCATGCGCCTGGCACAACGCAGCAAGCCCGTGCACAACGTCAATTGCGCCCGAAGTCGCGGCGAGGTCGACGATTGTCGCGATCTCCTGCCGGTGCCGCCAGTCTCCCCCAATGACATATTCCCCGGTTCGACAGTTCCAAACTGACAGGTTTGGTTCCGTTCGAGCGATCTGCCGAAGCTCGTCAAGTGTAAAGCGGGCATCCCAGGGAATACGCAGATGCGGTACTGCATCCACGCTCAACGGCAGAATGTCTGGGGGCATAGCGATGAGCGTTGGTTCAGGCAGGAAGTCAGTCACCGACTGCCCGCAATCCAGACGTCTTCCAGCGAAAGGATCCCAATCGGGGTGATGGTGAGACCGTGCACCCATGGCTTGACTAATGTGTAGTCCACATCATGGTAGAGTGGCAACAGGACGCCGTCGTCGATGAGCAACTGCTGGGCAGCCAAATACAGCTCTGCCCGACGCGCCTCGTCTGGCTCGACCTCAGCGTCATCCACCAACGCGTCGAATTCCGGGTTGCTGTACCGCATGTAGTTGTCAGGACTACCCGTGCGGAACATTGCAGTCAAGAAATTGGCCGGGTCAGGATAGTCAGCGATCCAGGTCAGCACACAAGCCGGCAGGCGTCCGGTGGTGAGCAGATCGGCAAACACGGGCCATTCGACGTCAATCGCATCGACTTCGAGTCCAGCATCACGTAGCAGCACCTGTCGGAATGCCGAGCTGATCCCCCCTCCAGGCTCGAACAAGCGTGGCCGTTGTGCGATTTCTCCCGAGGCAGCAATTGCAGCAGCAGCGCGACTGTCGACAGCTGGGTACTCTGCCGGCCAGTCGCGCTGCAAAATACCTGGTGGGACGAGCCCCTCGGCCAGGCGCACTTTGCCATCGAACATAACCTCGGCAACTTTTCTGCGGTCGAATGCTGCCAGCAGCGCTCGCCTGAGATCGGCATCGTCGTACGGAGCAGCGCCAACGTTCAGCGTGATAAAGGTTGTCGAAAGCTGTTCGACCACGACAAGGTCGGGGTGCAGACGATCACTTGGACTCAGCACCCGGTCCACCGCATAGAATGGCACCGATGTGATGTCGATATCTCCTGCCTCGTACTGGTTGAGCGGCTGCAACGCATCCACACCTCCCCGAATCACGATCTCATCGAGTCCCGGTGCGCCGCCCCAAAATCCATCCCATCCAGAGAAGACGATACTCCCATCGTCCTTCAGTTGCTCAACCTTGAACGGCCCTGAGCCATTGGGTTCGCGCCACCAGTTCGTGCCAGTCGCGGTATTGGTGTCGACCACCCACCCTGGTGAACCGGCCAACTTGAACAGGAAGCTCGCGACGGGTCGCTCCAGCGTGATGCGTAACGTGACATCATCGACGATCTGGATCCCTGCAATCTCGTCTGCTTGCCCAGCCAAGCGCTCTCGTGCGCCGAGAATGTCGATCAGGTAGATCGCAGCCGGCAGCGCGAACCCGTCCCCTCCCGCAAGTTCCGGGTCACACGCACGATCGAGTGATGCGGCAACCGCGGCTGCATTCAATGGCGTACCATCCTGAAACGTTGCACCCGCCCGTAGCGTGAATGTGTATTCCAACCCATTTGCAGATATCTCAACGCGCTCTGCGAGGTCCGGCTGCACCTGGAGGTCGTTGTCCAATCGAACCAGCCCACGGAATACCTGGCGGGCCAGGAAGGCGGCGCCGGCATCGCGGAGCAACGCGGGGTCGAGCGTTACCGGGCCAGACGTCGATCCCGTCATCACCAGGCGCTGCTCGTCGTCGACCGCGGGAGGATTGAACGGCGCTGGTGCGATCAGAACGCGCGTTCCGTCCGGCAGTAGCGTTGGCGTGGAGGATGGCGTCGCGGGGACAGAGGTTGCGCCAAACGGCGCCGCAGCTTCTCCGCAGGCCGTTAAGACAAATATGAGGAGGACCCAGAGGACGACGACGCGACGCAAACTCCGCACTCAAACTCCCACACCGCTCCACACGTCGCTTCGATTGTAACAACGCGCGTGGGTCAGGGCGTGTCGCGTTCCGCAGCTCTCGCAGTCTGAACAGCCAGTTGGTCGAGGACGTTTTCCGTCACTTGCACGCAATCAAGCGTATCAGTACAGATCAGAATGTCAGCATGTGCCCGGGCATCCGCAAGTCGTAACTGTTGCAGTTCCCACAGGAACCGTGGCCACGTAGCGTCACGTCTGCGGCTGCGCACGACCTCCAGGGACGCATCAAGCAGCACGAGAACATCCGGCGACTGATGCCGCCACAGGTCGGCAATGATGGAATGCTCCTGAGCGACAGGCCACGCGTCAATCCCGCGCGCTCGCAAGGCTCGCGCGAGCGTGCTCTTGCCGGCCGCACACCCGCCGACGATTGCTACTCGTAATCCTGCGGTGCTCATTGCTCGATCATCCTCGAGAATAACGATCGTGACCTCGGGAGCACGGAGCCGACAGGCTCGCATGCAAGCACGACAACGGTCATGTCATCCGAGGGGCGGCCTGCGTCGGAGTTGATCGCCGCATCGAGAAGCCCATCGGCCGTTGGCTGCGCCGCGAGCGTTGGTTCTGCTGTGCGCAGCCAATGTTGTGGGTCAAACACCGGTCCAGGCCGTCCCCGTCCTCCAACGACCCCATCCGTAAACAGGGCCAGCTTGAGCTGTGGCGTTAACGGATACTCGCGCTGCGATATGCGCGGCGAGCGCAGGGTCCCGAGCGGTTCCGACCCCTCTCCCGAGAAGAGACAGTCCTGGCCAACACGCACGATATACGGGGTTGGGTTGTTGCGCGTTACCCGAGCCAAACCCTGCTGTTGTTCAAGCGTCAGAATATCCAGCGTTGCCGATACTTGACCGCGTCGATAGGCCAAAAGGAAGTCGGCAGCGGCCTGGGCAACGAGCAGATCGCGAATCCCATCGCGCAGCAACCCTGCCGAGCGGGCCGCCACGAGCAGAGCCAATGCTTTTGCCGCCGGTCCTGAGCCTTGGCCGTCCACGATGACGACACTGATGCCTCCGCCAGGACGTTCGACCGTTTCAACCACGTCGCCGGAGGCGCCTGCCGCGTACTTTCCGACGCCAGCAATTGCAATCTCGCAGCGAAGCATCGCCTAACGCACCAGCTCTCGTCCCGCATAGTTTCGGCGGTAGTACTCTTCATACTCGCCTGACTTTAGCGGCTCCCACCAACTGCGGTTGTCGCGGTACCAACGGATCGTTTCGCGCACTCCATCTTCAAACGGGATGCGTGGCTGCCAGCCAAGCGACCGTATCTTCGTCGTATCGAGCGAATAACGGATGTCGTGCCCCTGCCGATCGGTGACATGTGTGACCAGGTCCCGTGGCGCATCGAGCTCATCCAGAATGTACTCGACGATCAGCAGGTTCTCCCGCACGTTGCCCCCGCCGACGTTGTAGACCTCACCGGCCCGGCCCTCGCGCACCAGTAGTTCAATCCCCTCCGCGTGGTCACGCACGTGCATCCAGTCGCGCATCTGCCGGCCATTGCCGTACACCGGGATTGGACGCCCCTCGAGCACATTGGTGGTGGCCAGCGGCAGGAACTTCTCTGGGTATTGCCGCGGGCCATACGTATTCGAACCACGCGAAATTACCGCGGGCACACCATACGTCGCGGCATATGCCAGCACCATCATCTCACCGCCGGCCTTGCTGGCCGAATACGGGTTGCGTGGTGAGAGCGCATCGGTCTCAACTGACGAGCCAGAAAGGATCTCACCGTACACCTCATCGGTACTGACGTGCACGAACTTGGCCAGTCCAAACTTGCGCGCGGCTTCCAGCAGCACCCACACCCCAAAGACATCCGTCTGGATGAACTCCCCCGGATGGAGCAACGAGCGGTCCACGTGTGTTTCAGCAGCGAAGTTCACGACAATATCGGCATCCGCGAGCACCTCATCAACTCTGGCGGCGTCACAGATATCTCCCTGAACGAACGTGAACCCCGGGTACGCTGCAAGATCAGCGATGTTGGCAGGGTTACCTGCGTACGTCAGTTTGTCGAAGACTGTGACGCTCCGGTACCCACGCTCAACCAGTACCCGCGCAAACTCGCTGCCGATGAAGCCCGCCCCGCCGGTGACAACGACTCGAGCGCACGAAGGATGCTGCATGAAAAAGTGGCTCCTTACCCTACCGTGTGTTGTGTGACGGCGCCGACAACCTGCACATGTCGCAACGTATGATAGTGCGCGAACCTGAGTTGATCGACCGAGCAGCCAAGGAGAACGATGACAAACGCGATCACTTTCGATTTTCACGACACGTTGGCATCGTGCGACCACTGGTTTCGCATTGAAGTGCGCGACCTCGTCCCCGAGGTGTTGGGTTGGTACGACAGGCGCAACGACACGCGGCTGGCAGAGCGGTACGCCAGCGATGCGTACTCCGAATACCGCCAACTACGGAGGAGTGTGATCGCAGCTGGTGACGAGATCGACGCTGTACGTTGCACTCAGCTCGTCCTCGAGCGCCTCGGATTGGCGTTTGAGGACGACGTACTCGAAGAGGCGGTCGATGCAGTCATGCAGAGTGCGCTTGCTGATGTCAGCCCAGTACCTGGCGCAATCGACGCTCTCCGAGAAATTGCTGAAGCAGGCGTACCCATCGGAATCGTCTCCAGCGCAGTTCACCATCGTTTTCTGGAGTGGACGCTCGCCGAGTTCGGAATTCGCGATCTCGTACAGTCAGTTGTTACGTCTGCAAGCTGCGGGTTCTACAAGTCGCGCACCGAGATCTATACCCACTCAGTCGACGTGCTGGGGGTGTCGCCAGACCGCTGCGTCCACATTGGTGACTCATACGAATTCGATGTCCGCACCGCCGGCCGTGCGGGACTCAAGACGATTTGGTACCGAACGCAACCGAGCGTTGATCCCGGGGACGATGCAGACCTGATTGTTGATACCCTCGTCGGCGTTGCTCCACGCGCCTTGGCGTTGCTCGGTAGCTGAATATGCGCATCGATATCTTCACGATCTTCCCAGGAATGTTCGACGGACCCTTTGGCGAGTCAATTATCCGGCGAGCCGTAGAGCGGGGGCTCGTCACGATCCAGCTGCACGATATCCGCGAACATGGGACCGGGCGTCATCGGTCAGTTGACGATACTCCCTACGGTGGTGGAGCGGGGATGGTGATGGCAGCGCCGCCAATCTTTGCATCGGTCGAGCATGTGCTCGGCGACCACATCCGCGAAACCGAAATCATCCTCATGTCGCCGTCCGGCGAGCGGTTCACCCAAGCGGTTGCGCAACAACTGAGCCAGCTTGATCGGCTGGCGCTCATTTGCGGTCGCTACGAGGGGGTCGATCAACGCGTGCGTGACCACCTTGTGACGCGCGAGCTATCCATAGGCGATTACGTGCTGACCGGTGGAGAGCTAGCCGCGATGGTTGTCGTCGACGCAACGGTGCGCCTCGTACCTGGGGTCATCGATTCGGCCTCGTTGGACGAGGAATCTCACGCTTCCGGCCTGCTGGAGTATCCACACTACACCCGTCCCTACGAGTTCCGCGGATGGACTGTGCCTGAGATCCTGCTAAGCGGTCACCACGCTGAGATTGCCAAGTGGCGCCATGCCCAGGCGCTCGCGCTCACCCGCCAACGCCGACCCGACATGCTCCCTGACGAGGAGCCCGCAGATAATCTGTAAGTACATGCGCCGGTGGAATTCGTTGTTCTCCCACTCGCGGGCAACGCGACCAGCTGAAAATCGTGACGTGTGAAGGCGCCCGGCTCCAGTCGTCTCGCCTGATCGACGTGCGCCCGTAAATCAACCTACCTCACTATTCAGATCCACTGTGTAGCCGAAAGTACGGTATCGACGTACTTGCGCAAGCGCCTAACAAATCGGCGCATTTCAGGACTGTGATGCTAGTGACGTGGGAATACACAGTCCCTACGCTAGGGAAGGTGCGTGCAGTTGTACGGCCACGGGGTGAGTTTGAATCGAGTGGGGATCCCAACACATGGTCGTCACGACCCGTCCACAGCAACGTCCAGGCACGTCGTCGCTGAAACCGGGTACGTCTTCCCTAAAGACGAATGCTGTAGCAGCTCCGTTTGTCAAGGAACCAACCAGCATCGACGAGACCGGGCTAGACCTGAATTTTGTCGCCGACCTCGTCCTGAAGGTCATTTACTTCAACTCGCTCACAACGGCACAGGCCATCGCTGATACCGTGTGTTTACCGTTCTTCGGCGTCGTCGATCGCGCACTCGTCCTGCTAAAGCGGGAGGAGATGATCGAAGTCGCCGGTAGCAACGGCTTTGGAGAGCTAGCCTACCAGTATTCAGTCACCCCGAAGGGTGGCGCAAGAGCACACGACCTGATCGCTCGCAGCGCATATATCGGCCCAGCGCCGGTAACGCTGGAGGCATACAAAGAGGTTCAGCGTTCGCAAGAAATCGGCAACGTGCGGGTGACGCCTGCCGACGTCCGCCGAGCAACGGCGGATCTGGTCATCCCGGAGGATGTGCTGGACATTCTCGGGCAAGCTGTCAACACAGGGCGCTCACTGTTCCTGTTCGGTGAACCCGGCAACGGTAAGACGATTCTCGCCGAACGCATCGCCGAGCTCCTCGGCGGCAGTGTCCTGATCCCTCATTGCATTCTCGTTGATGGTCACGTGATCAAGGTGTTTGACCTGCAAAACCATGTCCCAGTTGCTACAGGTAGCAATGGCACGAGCGCCGACCGGCGTTGGGTGCTGTGCAAGCGGCCAGCGGTGATTGTCGGTGGTGAGTTGCTTCTGCAAAGCCTCGACCTCGTCTGGGACAGCAACACCAACATCTACGAGGCCCCGTTACAGATGAAGGCGAATGGCGGGATGCTGCTCATCGACGACTTCGGCAGGCAGCAGGTACGCCCGCGAGACTTGCTCAACCGCTGGATCGTTCCCCTTGAGAAGCGTGTCGATTATTTGACGTTGCACACGGGCAAGAAGATCGAGCTGCCATTCGATGAGATGATTGTGTTCTCGACCAACCTTGCCCCAAAAGACCTGGTTGATGAGGCGTTCCTGCGAAGAATTCAGAACAAGATTCAGATCAACAATCCGACTCTCGACCACTTCCGCGAGATCTTCCGCCGGCAGTGTGACCTGCTCAACATACCGTTCGATCAGAACGGGCTCGTCTATCTTTTGCGGGAATACTATGTCAAGCCAAAGCGAGAATTGCGGGCATGTCATCCACGCGACATTCTGCGCACGCTGATCGGCATTGCCCGCTACCTCGACCAACCGGCAACGCTGAGCAGCGACCTGATCGATCGCGCGTGTCGCACCTATTTCGTCGATCTGTAGTCGGCTCGAGATCAGGTTTGGCGCAGCAACTGCCGTCTGCGCGCCTCGTACTCCTCTGGGCTGATCACACCCGAATCGCGCAGATCGGTTAGCGCCGCCAATAAGCGGGCTGCTTCCATGCCCTCGTCTGGCTGTTGGTCACTTGCGCGACGCGCATTCCGCCTCTCGTCCCGACCGATGCGGGCTTCGAGCAATGCCCGTTTGAACTCGAACGGCTTAGCCAGGCCCCAAAGCTTGTTGACCCCGATCTCCGACCCCGTGATGATCTCGAGGTCGCCATACCCAAACATACGCCCGAACATCGATTGGCGCATTTGGACATCGTTTACCTTGTCGAGCGCCGAATCAAACGTGTGTTTGTTGATGATGCCTTCCACCTGGATGATGCGGTGGTTGGTGACGACATACTCTTCGCGTCGCCATCGCAGATACTTTTGTAGCGCACTCCCCAACGGGACCAGTGAGCCGAGGAGCAACACAATCAGCACGATCGACTCGTTCCGCCCGTCCAACCGCGATGCCGCAAAACCGGCTGCTACCCACAAAGCGATGGTCAGCAGCACAAGCGGCAACATGGTCAGTGTTACGAACATCGGGTGTCGGTGCGCTTTGAGGATGACCTGTTCCTGGTCGGCGAGCAAGTTATCGAGGTAGCCCATGAGAATGCTCCCCCCTCGATCATCGGACATTGGTCACGCTACTTCGCACTCTACGGCATAGCAGGATTCTAATCCAGACGCAGTTCGTGAATGACACGCGGGGCGCTGAGTTCGCGGCCAGCGATACGCGCTATATAGGTATGGACGACCACTGCAAGCTCGCTCCAGACTGCCGCGCCGACCCTGAGCCGCAAGACCGGTTCAATCTCTCCACGATCGACCAGGCGGAGCAGTTTCTGTGCGTTCACGGAAAGCGGGATCAGTGCGTGGCGGGCGAGCGCGCATCCCTGGCACACCAGTCCACCTTCGACACTGAACGCGTTCGACACTGGCTGCAGCACCGCGTCACACACGATGCAACGATCGACTCTCGGGCGGTACCCGAGGCAACGCAACAGCCCCATCTCGAACACGAACGCGACCGATCGGGGATCGTACCCCTGATCGAGCAGTTCGAGTGCCGCCGTTGCCAGGGGAAACACCCCATCGACAACCTGTTCCTCAGGAAGCAGCAGGTCCAGCAACTCGCCAAAGTAGCCTGCGGTTGAAACGGCACGCTCGCTCTGTCGCATCGCCGAAAACGCCGAGCGCAGTTCCGCCTGCGACACGATGTCGAGCCCACGGGTACGAGCAACCAGGATCTGAACGACTGAGAACGGTTCAAGGTGCCCGGCCATGCGACTTCCCGGGCGGCGCACACCCTTTGCGACGACTCTGGTTTTCCCGTGCGCTTCAGTGAGCAGCGTGAGAATGCGGTCCGCCTCTCCGGTGTCACGGCGGCGCAAGATGATCGCGTTGGACCGGTACAGGCGCGCGCGGTGCTGCTGCTGTGCGGATTCAAATTGCTCGGAAGGCGCGTCGCGGCCCATGGGGATCGTGGTTCCTTCTACTCACCAGCTGAACTGTACCCCTACGGCACATGGCATGCACGTGGCGCGGTTCCTATACTCCACAGATACCGCACGGCAGCGCAGCCGTTGCGCAAGAGAGCCACGCCTCGCCGGCAATCGCAGCGGCGACCGGCGCCGAAAGGGAACGGACGCCGCCCGAGCATGTCACAGATCAGCCCACTCCAGCGCATTGCGATCATCCCCGCGCGCGACAAACCACAGGCCATCAACTTGGCTCCGCAGATCGCCGCGTGGCTGCGACAACGCGAGGTCCAGCCAGTTACCGAGGCAGAACTGCGCGACGGACATGGCGCCGACGCGCTCGTGGCACTTGGCGGCGACGGGCTCATGATGCGCATGGCACACACCTTCCCAAGCATTCCGTTGGTCGGGATCAACTTCGGCAAGGTCGGGTTCCTGGCGATGGTTGAACGCGCAGGGTGGCAGAACCTGCTGGAACACCTGATTGCTCGCGAGTTCCGGGTGAGCGAAGGCCCCACCTTGGCCGCAATTCTACGCCGCGACGGAGCCGCTTCTGACGCAGGCTGGGCGATCAACGATGTCGTCGTTCGCTCCGGCATGCAGATGGTCGATGTCGAACTCTATGTTGACGGCAAGTATGTGAACACCTACCCAGGCGACGGGATGATTGTGGCGTCGCCGCAGGGAAGCACAGCCTACTGTATGGCTGCCGGTGGCCCGATCCTCGCGGCCGGGGTACGCGGGTTTGCCGTAACGCCGATATCCGCGCACTCCCCAATCCGCTCGACCCTTGTCGTGCCGGAAGAAAGCACGATTGAACTCGTCATTGCCAACGACCATGAATCCGCATTGATTGTCGATGGAGTACCAGTCGCTGCATTACAGGCGGGCGACTTGGTCAGTGTGCGACGCGGTGAGCATCGGTTCCGCTTGATCGTAACGCAAGAAATGAACTTCTACGAAGCGTTTCGCAGCAAGTTCAACTACCTCATCCGTCCTGACGCTGTTCCTAGTTTGGGTCACGAACGAGAGCAGTCCTAATGTTCCAACCACTGTCCACTGTCGGGTCACGGTAACTCGCTTCGTCAGAAAAGAGCGCTTGCGGCATCGTGAGTGCTTTGGACACAGTCGATCCAACCACTGGTCACTCGTCACTCGTCACTGGTCACTCCACTGGTTCGTTCCATCGTCGCGTGGTCGGCAGCTTGCGCCCCAGCGTGCGCCGTTGCTGGCACAGTCGCGGTCGTTCCATTCGTGGGAGCCACATTCCCCGCTCGGGAGATCAACTGGCCCGATCCGGCAGATCCCTCCACAGAATCCGCATAGGGTGTCACGCCGTCCCAGGAGGCACGGTCGAACACCGAGGGTACGCTGATGCGGCCGTGTCCCGTTCGTCCACAGTACGCACAGATTTCCCAGCTCAGGTCGGCGAGTCTTCCACAATCGGGGCAGGTGCGGCGCAATTCGAGCCGGCAGTGGGGGCAATACGCAAAGTCATCCCGAACCGGTCTGCGGCACGCGGGACACGCCGGAAACTCCTCCAAGTCCTGCACGAGATACTCTTCAGCCACGCTGCGTTGGTACGCCTCATCGAGGGTTTCCCGCGGCCGAAGCATCAGATAGATGACCGCTCCAGGCGCAAAAAAGAGCAGAACGATGAGCGTTGAGAACACTTGGACGAACGGGCTGGACGACCGGGCCGCAATGTCTCGCCACGTCCACAACACTAACGCGATCCACAAGGCAACAGTGTATGCAAGCCCAAACGCGATGAAACCCTGGACAAGGCGTGCGATCATTTCTTCCAATGGTCGTCCCTTTCCTCAAGGGCGCCGGGAACCGAGTTCAGGAGACGATGCGCTCGAACCGGCTAACGTTACAAATAAACACCGCCGCACCTCCGACCTGCACTTCAACCGGGTTAGGCATGTAGAACTCACCCGGTTCCATGATCGGCAGCAACGGATTCACGTACTGCGTCCGCGTGTAGCACGTCTGCTTGATGATCCGCAGCACATCGGCCGTCTGGTCATCCTCAACGCCAACGAGGAATGTGGCGTTGCTCTCGCGCAGGAACCCTCCGGAGCTGTTGATCTGCGTCGTACGGTAGCCATGCGTCATGAGTGCAGAGCGCAGACTATCTGCGTCCTTCCCCTGGACAACGGCGAAGATCAACTTCATCGTGCGAACCTCTCGAAGCTTGACTCGCTCGAGACAGCAAGGGCCTCGTGTACGTACTCAACCACGAGAGTATGCACCACGTCGATAGGCTGTGTCGCTTCGATAATCCTCCAGCGCACCGGATCGTCACTGGCTGCTGCGCGAAACCAGGCGGCAACCCGTTCGTGGAATTGCGCTACTTCCCGGTCGATGCGGTTCACTCCCCCGTTGCGACCGCGACGCTGTAGCCCAATCGCTGCCGGGACATCTAACAAGATCGTGAGGTCCGGCCAGATTCCTTGTACTGCGAGTTGTTGCAGTGCACGCAGGGCGTCTACGTCGAGTCCGCGACCTGCGCCTTGATACGCCAACGTTGAATCGACATAGCGATCGGACACCACGATGTCGCCGCGCTTCAGTGCAGGCTGGATCACGTCAGCAACATGTTGCGCGCGCGCGCCAGTCATCAGATACGCTTCGGCGGTCGCTGTAACGGAAACATGCGAGTCAAGCAGGAGAGTGCGCAGTTGCTCGCCCAACGGTGTTCCACCTGGTTCACGAGTGACGACATGTGCGATGCATTGTCGCGTGAGCCATGCTGACAGGAGCGCCACCTGTGTGGACTTTCCTGATCCTTCAGCTCCTTCAAACGTGATCAGCACCGTCACTCCGCAGATGGGTCACGAAAGATCTCGACATGCCGGTAGGGTTCGCGACCTCGGCTACGTGACCCCAGGTTGTAGCGTTCCGCCAGCTGGTGTTGCAACCGCCGGATATACGGGGCCTGCGGACGCAGCTCCACCGGCGGTGCGCCAGACATTACCGCGTTGATTGCGTCTTCGACCTCGTACATTGCCATCGTCATCGCGTCGAGGTCGCTCGCATTTGGGGCTGCCTCAGGCTGTTCAGGAGCCATCTCAGCTTCTGGCCGCGCTTCACGGATCAGGTCACGCAGGACATTCACCATTTGCACCACAGTGTTCGACCGCAGAACGAAGATGGACACTCCACGCGCTTCAGCATCGCGCAGTGGCTGCGGGCGCTGGCGATAGTAGTTCTTCAGTGTCAGCACCATGTCAGCCTCCGGCACGTCACGTACGATGATTGCCGGAAGCCCGACCATCCCAATTGCCTGTTCCAGGCGGTTACGACTCACGCCAAACGGGAAGATTCGCATCGGCCTGGTTTCGGTCCCCCGACCGCGCGTCAACGGGTTGCGCTGCGCGTTGCTTTCACCTTCCTCGTCGTGCTCGAACCGAGCGTCTTCCGCCTCAGCTCGACGCGGCTGGCGGATGCCTGCTTCGGCACGCTCGCGCAAACCGTTTGTCTGGCGATCGATCCGAGCTTCGGTGACGACGACCGCGCCGTCCGCGGTGCGCTCGCGGATTTCCGGCCGAGGAGTCTGGCCCCGCAAGAGCGCGTCGACCGCCGCCGCGACATCCAATACGATCGCGACCCGGTCGCGCTCCTGTATCTCGACCATGACGGTGAACGTCGGCGGCGCTTTGCGCTCGAGGATGGATTTCTGCGTCCCGCGCCGGCGGGCCTCTTCATCGCTGAGCGTCACCGACTGGATGCCGCCGATCAGGTCAGAAAGGGTTGGGTTCATCATCAGGTTTTCGAGGGTATTGCCGTGGGCGGTGCCAATGAGCTGCACACCGCGTTCAGCAATCGTCCGCGCCGCTGCCGCCTCGAGCTCCGTCCCGATTTCGTCGATGACAATGACTTCTGGGGTATGGTTCTCCACCGCTTCAATCATTACCGCGTGTTGCAGTGATGGCGTAGGGACCTGCATGCGGCGCGCACGACCGATTGAGGGATGAGGAATATCTCCATCCCCGGCGATTTCGTTGCTGGTGTCGACGACGATCACCCGTCGCGACAGATCATCCGCAAGGACTCGCGCGACCTCCCGCAGCATCGTTGTCTTGCCGACGCCAGGACGCCCAAGCAACAAAATGCTCTCGCCCGACTCGACGAGGTCACTGATGATCCCGATCGTGCCGTAGACTGAGCGACCTACCCGGCACGTCAGCCCGACAATCTCCCCGGTGCGGTTGCGAATTGCCGAGATCCGATGCAATGTTCGTTCGATCCCAGCGCGATTGTCGTCTCCGAAGCGGCCGATGCGTTCGGCGACCGAAGCGAGGTCGGCACGCGTAACTTCCCGGTCGCTCAGCAGTTCAGCGCCGCGCGGGAAACGCGCTTCCGGGCGGCGGCCGAGGTCCATAATCACTTCAATCAGGTCGGAATCGTCACGGTGCGACGAGGCCCGGATAATCGCTTCCTCAACCCAGTCCGGGAGGACGTGCAGCAAGTCATCGAGGTTGTCGGTGATCGCTATCTCATGAACGCCAGTCTGGATCAGTGAACGACGTGTGTGCTGCATCTCAGTGTTCAAGACGCTTGTTGCTCCGATCGTTGAGCAGATGGTCTTCGAACCGACCCCGACGTGCCAACAGTGCGTAGCCCTCTCACCGATGTGGCATTGCGAAACAATGAAACCTTGTTACGCGCGCCAGATTGTGCCCGGATACTAAATGTCGGCGCCCCGCGCACAGCCCGCTCGGCAGCCTCAACCGCTGGAAGCGGGGAGAGACGCATTTGCACTGCCGGCGCCGTCGTGTGGCGGACCATCGCGATGCGCTCGTCTCGTAATGAAAAGCCGACCCGTTCAAGCGCTCCTACACACTCGGACTGATAACTCGGGATGTCAACTCGCACGATGGTCCCGCTGCTGACATGCGCTGTGTTGAGTGCCTCGAGGACAAACAGTCCTGCATCCACGCCGCTGACCGGATCTACGATGAGTTCGAGCCGGCAGGTTCGATCTTCTCGCCAGATCCTGCAATACGCATCGATCCCATGCTGCGAGTCGTACACGACGGCGAATTCTGCCGCACGCCCAACTGGTATGCGTCGCCGGCTGCGCGTGCCAGGGCATTCCCAATAGGAACTAGCCAGCGCTTCCGCAAACTGCACAGGACGTGGCGTCACTCGATGATAGAGATGATGGATTGACCAGACATCGCTCGGCTCCTGCTCGCGGACACCCCTCTGTGTTTCAATGGCTCCGGCGTTGTGACGTGTAGCAAGCGTCATGTGCGTCGTATAGCCTTCGAACCCGACGCGCAACAGACTCTGATGCTCCGGTGTACCCTCACTGCAACCGGCAAATACACGCTTCGCGCCGTCTTCGCCAGCTCGCGCAATGGTGAACTCGAGCAAGCTCGTCCACAGTTCCTGTGCCTCGTCGTCGTGCGCTGCCAACTGTCGCGCGCCAGCGGCTAGCGCTAGAACGCGCCAGGCGAACCTCCCAGGATCGGGACGCGCGACGAGGTACGCGCACAGGACGTTATCAACAAGCGCGACATAGAGACGCACGCGCCGTCCGTCGCCGGGCGCCAACGCCGCCAGCGCGGACCGCACCGCACTGCAATCGCCAAGACCACTGGAGCCTGGAGCGACATCAACCGTCACCCGCCGTGCGCGGCCGAGAGCGGGAAGATCGCGAACTATCGCTTGGCGAACGAGGAGCCGTGCCACGCCACTCCTTCTCGGCGGCATACGCCTTACAAAGCACGACGCCCAACGAGCGCGCGCCCCAACGTGATTTCGTCCGCGTATTCGAGATCGCCGCCTACAGGCAAGCCACTGGCCGGTCGGCTCGTTGTGATTCCTCGCGGTATCAACTGACGCGCGATGTACATCGCCGTAGCGTCTCCCTCGATATTCGGGTTTGTCGCGAGAATGACTTCCTGCGGTCGTTCTCGCTCGACGCGCTCGAGCAGTTCGCGGATCCGTAACTTGTCTGGCCCAATCCCATCGACCGGCGAGATGGCCCCGTGCAAGACGTGATATAGCCCGCGATACTCGCCCGTTCGTTCGAGTGCTAAAGCATCTAGTGGTTCCTCAACGACACAAATGATCGAACGGTCGCGTGTCGGGTCGAGACACAATGCGCACGGGTCTGTTTCCGTGATGTTGAAGCACGTAGAGCAGAGAAACACACGCTCTTTGAGTTCCAGGATCGCTTCGGCAAGCGCCAATGCTTGCTCGCGTGAGGCACGCAGCAAGTAATAGGTCAGGCGTGAAGCTGATTTGGGTCCGATTCCCGGTAGCCGGCCAAGTTCGTCAACCAGCCGGGAAACGGGTTCCGCGGTGAGTTTCGATGGACGCAACGAGTATCTCCAACTGCCGCGACAGCGGTCGAAAGTATATCACTGGCCCCAAGTCGCTTCGGAACCTAATCATCCCAGTCGTCGCGCGCGAGGAGTGTTCTGCCACGCGGACCATCCGCTGGCCCAATGAACCCTTCGGCTTCCATGGTCTCAATCAACCGCGCGGCACGGTTGTAGCCGATTCGCAGCCGCCGCTGGAGCATCGACGCAGACGCGGTCCCCTGTTGCTTGACAATCTCTAACGCCTGCTCCAGCAGCGGATCATCGTCGGTTTCGTCCCCCGCGTCGCTTGATGGCAGATCGGCCCATTCAGCTTCGTACCGCACTTCCGGCGCCTGCAAGCGCCAGTGCTTCACGAGCTTGCCCAGGTCCTGATCGTCGATGTACGAGCCTTGGATGCGATGCGGCTTGGCCGCATCCGCGGGCATGAACAACATGTCGCCACGCCCGAGCAGGCGCTCTGCCCCCGGCATATCGAGAATGACGCGACTGTCGACCTGCGATGTGACCGCGAACGCAATGCGCGCGGGAACATTCGCTTTGATCAGCCCTGTCAGAACATCAACAGAAGGCCGCTGCGTCGCGATCAGCAGATGGATTCCGGTCGCACGCGCCATTTGCGCGAGTCGTACGAGGATCGTTTCCACCTCGTCGGGTGTCGTCATCATCAGGTCGGCCAGCTCGTCGATGATGACGACTAGGTAGGGCATCTTCTCCAGTCCCGGCTCCGTCGAGCGACGCAGTTCATATCCGTCGATATTGCGAACACCGAGCCGGGAAAAGAGCTGGTAGCGTCGTTCCATCTCGCGCAGGACCATGCGCAGCGCTGCAACCACCTTGTCCATTTCGGTGACGACCGGCGCTTTGAGATGCGGGACCCCTTCATACCCAGCGAGCTCAACCATCTTGGGGTCGATCATAACCATCTTCAGCTCATCTGGGGTCCGAGTCAACAGGAACGTTGCGATGATCCCGTTGATACACACGCTCTTACCGGAGCCAGTTGAGCCCGCGATCAGCAGGTGAGGCATCTTGGTCAGGTCGCCGATGATGAACCGACCGTTGACGTCCCTTCCTAACGACAGCGGCAACTTCGCACTCGACTTGACGAATGCGGCGGATTCCAGCGTCTCGCGTAGCCCTACTGTCGATATGCTGCCATTGGGGATCTCGATTCCGACGCGCGCCATACCGGGAACTGGCGCTTCGATCCGGATTTGGGTCGCCGCCAGCGCGAGGGCCAGGTCGTTCTGGAGCTCAGTAATGCGGCGAACTTTGACGCCAGCCCCCGGTTCGAGCGTGAACAGTGTCACCGCTGGGCCGGGAAACACCTCACGCACTTTTGCTTCGACTTTGAACGAGCGCAAAGACTCTTCAATGCGTCTCGCCTTCTCTTCCAGCTCCTTTCCGTTAGGCGCGCTGCTTTCATACAGGCTGAGTGCGTCGATCGATGGGAGCTTCCAACCACCCTTACGGACATCATCTGGCTTGCGTCCACCAGTGCCACTTTCCCAGGTTGAAACCGCCCGCCGGACATCGTTCACACCCGCCTCAGCAGTGACTGTGGCGATGACGGGTCGTGCACTTACTGCTGGCGGGTTGTGCTGCGCGCCCGACTCAGAGATGGTGGGAGCGGGGGGAAGCACATCGGTAATTGGAGTAATCGCATGCTGTTGACCTCCAGACTCCCCTCCCTCCTCTGCAACGACTGAAAATGCCTGGTCCTCCTGAAGTAGCTCGTGTGCGTACTGCCTGCGCGCACGGATCCGACGCCACGCTGCGACATACTCCCGTGAATCGCTCCCGCTGACCAACCACACACCGACGGTTCCGAGCGCCAAAAAGAGCAGCCCAGCCCCGACTTCACCCACAAGCGACTGCAGGAACAAGCTCGAGCCGTAGCCAACGTATCCGCCGGCGTCCCGAACCTCACGCTCCGGGTAAGTCTGGGCAAGCAGCCCAACACAGGCCGCCACGAGGACGATGCCGCCCAGCACCCGGCGGCTGCGGTGTCCTGCATCGCCCGATCGCCAAATCTCCACTGCGATAATCGAGAGTCCGAGTGGTACGGCGATCGCTCCAAGTCCGAGCAGTGCAGCGATACCGTCGCTCAGGTATTTCAACCCGCTACGCCCCGCGAGCCCAATGATCGGCAAGGTGGCAACAACCGCGAGCGTAAAGATCGCGAACGCCAGAATCTCCTCACGCAAGCGCTCGCTGACCTCGGCCCGGCCGACCCAGCCAGTGAAGCGCTTGAACGCGCGTTTCCAGCGCGGCGGGCGAGTCGGCTCGAACAGCGCCGCTGGTCGAACCGCGACTCGCTCGGTGACCCGCTCAGTTTGCTTGCTTGTCTTCGCCCGAACCGCCACAGTTGCTCCCAGTCGCCTAGCAGTGTACGTACACTCTACGCGACTGGCGAAAACTGGTCAAGTCGGGGATGTTGGCACTGCCAACGGGTAATTACGGCTCGCCTACCCGCCAGGATTAGGGCATTGGCGACAGCCGCTCCGAGCAGGTCTCGCGTTCCCTCTCCTCTACGCTTGCCGGAGGAGATAGCGCACGGGAGGGTTAGAACAGGCGCAATTGTTCCGGCTCGTCGACTTGCGTTTCGTCAGCAGTGCGCTTCTCGCGCACTTCCGCGACGATGCGTGGTAGTTTCAGCATATCTGCCTGAATCGTCTCCTTGAGCGACGCTTGGTGCAGCGCTGCCGCTGGGTGATACATCGGAACAACGACGTGCTTACCGAAATCGCGCGGTTGTCCGTGTATTCTCGAGATCCGCTCATTGGGGAACCATTTGGCCATCGAGTAGCGCCCCAATGTGACGATCACAGGTGGGTTAATCGCCTCGATCTGTTCCTCGAGATAGCTACGACAGGCAGCGATTTCGTCGGGCAACGGGTCTCGGTTTCCCGGCGGTCGGCACTTGACAACGTTCGTGACATAGACATCGTCGCGAGTGAGATCAATTGCAGCTAGCATTTCGTTGAGGAACTTCCCGGCAGCCCCGACAAATGGAAGCCCTTCGCGATCCTCGTTCCAGCCGGGCGCCTCGCCAATGAACATGATCTCAGCATGGGGGTTGCCATGTCCTGGCACCGCCAGTGTGCGGCCACGACACAATTCGCAGCGTGTGCAAACACGCACACGCGCCGCAATTTCTTCAAGCGCGGCAACAGACCCACTCATGCTGTAACCCTCTCTAACAACCCACGTTCCTCCTGCTGTTGCAGTAGCCAGGTTTCATTGTCGTCGTCCCTGGGTGCGCCAGTTCCATCGACCGGCGCTACGCCAAATGGCTGGGAGAGATCAACGTGCAAGATCTGCTCGGCAATCTGCGCTAGCGGAGCCATCGTCGCCGGAAGTGGTATCAGTGCAGGATGCTCCGGCGTCTTGCGCATAAATCGCGACAGTAGCGCGAGCTCATCAACGCTGTGATGGTTGGGGACGACTGAAGCGCACCCAGCCAGTGCTCGGGCGTGGATCGGTGCGAGGCGCTGGGCAAGGGTTGCAGGGTCTTCAGCATCTCGGACTGATAGAACAGCCCAACGCTGCCCACGCACCAAATACCAGACTTCGCGCGAGCCAGGCTCGGCGCTTGCAAGCACCAGCAGGGCATGACCGTGCCTGGCTGCTTCGTTCAAGCGCACCTGCTCAAGGACGACGCGGTTGACGCGCTGGATCTGGTCCCGCAGGCGGGCCGCGCGCTCGAAATCCAATGTTGCAACCGTCTCCTCCAGTCGCCGGTGAAGGTGCTCGATGAGCTTGCTGGTGTCGCCACGGAAGAACGCTAGCACGTCCTGGATGTAGGACTTGTAGGCATCGCTATCCGCTGCACCGACACATGGCCCGGCGCAACGCTTGAGACTGAGCTCAATGCACGGCCGGCCATATGAGCGCGAATCGGCAAAGGAGCGCTTGCATGTCCGCAACGGAAGGATGTCATTGACCAGGTCAACCGCGTCGCGCACGTTCCCTGCCGAGTGAAAAGGCCCGAAGTAGATCGCGCCATCCTCAGCGCGGTCCTTACACGCAATCACCCGCGGCCACG
>QEUZ01000290.1 GCA_003577355.1 Chloroflexota bacterium
ACTGGACACCCCCTCGCCCGTGGGTACGGGAGAGGGGGTCGGGGGGTGAGGGCTCCTGCTACCGCTGTTGACCAGCAGCGGCGCGTCGGGTGCAATATGCTCTGTGCACGCGGAGCGGTAGCAGTGGAGCGAGGGTGAAGATGTCGGCACACGATCTGCTTAGCAACCCAGGCTGGCGGCTGGTCGGCCCGTTTCGTGGCGGGCGCTCGGTGGCGGTGGCTGGGCACCCGCACGAGCCACGCACATACTACTTCGGCGCCTGCTCCGGTGGCGTCTGGAAGAGCACAGACGCCGGTAGCTCCTGGTTGAACGTCTCCGATGGCTACTTCAAGACCGCATCAGTCGGCGCGCTCGCGGTAGCAGAGTCTGACCCGAACGTCATCTATGCCGGCATGGGCGAAGCCTGCATCCGCGGTAACGTGACCCATGGCGACGGCGTGTATCGCTCCGACGACGCTGGCGCCTCCTGGCGACATCTCGGGCTGGCCGAGACGCGCCACATCTCCCGCGTGCGAGTGCACCCGCGTGACCCGGACCTCGTCTACGTGGCCGCCTTTGGGCACGCTTTTGGCCCGCACCCGGCGCGCGGCGTCTACCGCAGCCGCGACGGTGGCGCAACCTGGGACCTCGTGCTCCATCGCGACGAGCGCACCGGCGCGTGCGACCTGGTGATGGACGCGCGCAACCCTCGCGTGCTCTACGCAGCCCTGTGGGAGGCGCAACGCTACCCTTGGCAGTTCGTCTCCGGCGGCGAGGGCAGTGGACTGTTCAAGACAACCGATGGTGGTGACACCTGGACCGAGCTGACCAACAACCCCGGCCTGCCGGATGGGTTGAAAGGCCGCATCGGGGTGGCCGTCTCCCCGGCGCGCCCGGAGCGGGTCTGGGCAGTGATCGAGGCCAAGGAGGGCGGGCTGTTCCGCTCCGACGATGGCGGCGGGCGCTGGGAGCGCGTCAGCTCGAACCCGGACCTGATGCAACGCCCCTGGTACTACATGCACATCTTCGCCGACCCGCAGGACGCCAACGTCGTTTATGTGCTGAACCTGCAGATGTGGAAATCGACCGACGGCGGGGCAAGCTTCACGAATATCCCCACCCCGCACGGGGACAACCACGACCTGTGGATCGACCCGCTCAACCCCCAGCGCATGATCGAGGGCAACGACGGCGGGGCCTGCGTCACCTTCGATGGTGGCGTCACCTGGTCGAGCATCTATAACCAACCAACCGCGCAGTTCTATCATGTCATCACCGACCGCCAGTTTCCCTACCGCCTGTATGGCGGCCAGCAGGACAACACGACCCTCTCTGTCCCCAGCTACTCCGACCGTGGCGCGATCGTCGCAGACGACACGTTCCCGGTCGGTGGTGGAGAAAGCGGCTACGTTGCGGTGCGCCCGGACAACCCCAACATCATCTTCGCTGGCAGCTACGCCACCCGCATGACACGCTACGACCACACCAGCGGGCAATCGGTCGACATCACCGTCTGGCCGGAAGACCCAATCGGCTACGGGGCCGAGTCGATGAAGTACCGCTTCCAGTGGACCTTCCCAATTGTGCTGTCGCCGCACGACCCGGATACCCTCTACGTCACCGGCAACCACGTCTTCCGCACAACCAACGGTGGCCAGGGGTTCGAGGTGGTCAGCCCCGACCTCACCCGCGGTGACCCTGAGACGCTGGGTCCTTCGGGCGGACCGATCACCAAAGACAACGTCAGCACCGAGTACTACGGGACGATCTTCGCGTTCGCTGAATCCGCTGTCCAGGCGGGCGTGTTGTGGGCCGGCTCGGACGATGGCCGGATCAACGTCTCCCGCGACGGCGGTGAGACATGGACGGACGTGACCCCCGCTATCCTGCCGGACTGGTCGCTGATCAGCATCATCGAGCCATCGCCGCACGACCCGGCGACAGCCTACGTCGCAGCGACACGCTACAAGCTGGACGACTTCACCCCGTACCTGCTCGTGACCAACGACTACGGCGCGACCTGGCGCCGCATCACCAACGGCATCCGGGACGACGACTTCACGCGGGTGATCCGCGAAGACCCCGAGCGACCGGGGCTGCTCTATGCTGGGACCGAGAGCGGGGTCTACGTCTCCTGGGACGGCGGTGGTCATTGGCATGCGCTGAATGGCGACCCCTCGCCCAGTGGGGCCGGCCGCTCGCTCCCGAACGTTCCGGTCCACGACCTTGTCGTCCACGAGGGCGACCTGGTCGTGGCAACACATGGGCGGTCGTTCTGGATCCTCGACGATCTTTCGGCCATCCGCGCCTGGTCGGACGAGGTTGCCAGTGAGCGGGCGCACCTGTTCCCAATCCGTCGCGCGCGACGCATCCTGCCGCCGCACACCTGGGGTGAAGACGGGCCGTTGGGTCACAAGGTCTACATCGATACCTATGGCAGCCAGGCGCTGGGGCTGATGCGCCAGGACGAGGACGGCAAGAAATACGTGCAGTACCTCACCGCCGGCCACAACCCGCCCACTGGCGTCGTGCTCACCTACCGCATCGCCGAGCCAGCGCCGGAGGAAGTTGCCCTCAGCTTCTGGACGCACGACGGCCAGCTCATCCGCCGCTTCAGTAGCAAGGACGACATCAAGGCGACCCCACGTGGCTCCATTGTGCGCAGCAGCGCCGGCACGCATCGCTTCGTTTGGAACATGCGCTATCCGGACGCAACGAAGATCGAGGGGGCAGTGCTCTCGGCGTACTGGGGCGGCAGTGTCATCGGTCCGGTCGCCGCGCCTGGGAGCTACGAAGCACGCCTGGAGATCGGCGAGCAGACCTGGGCGCAACCCTTCGAGATCACCCGTGACCCGCGCATTGCAGCGACCGACGATGACCTGCGCGCCCAGTTCGACTTGCTGCTGGCCATCCGCGACAAGCTCGGCGCGATCCACGACGCCGTGCTGCACTCCCGCGCACTGCGCGAGCAGCTAAGCGCCTGGCAGGCACGCTTGACTGCCGCTGGCCACGAAGCCCTTGCGCAGGAAGCTGCGGCTGTCCGCGAGCGCATTCTCGAGGCAGAAGGGGAGCTGGTCGAAGCGCGGAGCAAGGGGGCGGCCGATTCGTTCAACTTCCCTCCGAAGGTGAACAGCAAGCTCGCCTCGCTGCAATCGACCGTCGCGTATGGCGATTCGCGCCCGCCCGAGCAGTGCTACGCCGTCTTCACCCTGCTCAGCCAGCAGGCCGACGAGCGCCTCGCAACCCTCCAGCAGGTGATCGAGCGTGACATACCTGCGCTCAATGCGCAGATCGCTGCAGCCGGAGTACCGGTAATCGGCTAGAGGCGACGGACGACAAACGCATGCCTGCGGCAGGCACGCGGCGAATGCGCCACGCAACTCGCGAGGAGGGCACGTTGGGCGACGTCGTGCCGCTCCGCCGCAGTTAGCGCCTTCTCAGCAACGGGCGAGGACTCACCCCTGCAACCGCTGGCCACCCCTTGCCCGTAGCAATGGGGGCGTGGGTGAGGGCTACTTCGTCAATTTGAAGTACCCCACGTCCTCATCACGGGACCCGGCGAAGTCGGTGATCGTGTAGCCAGCCGCGAAGGCGCGTTGTAGCGCCGTACGGATGGTATAGCGCCAGGCACGTCCGCGAGCCGGGTCGCGCGCCAACACAGCATCGATGTCGCTGGGGATGGCGAGACGCACCTCCTGTGCGGTGCTGGGGCCGTAGTCCGGCAGGGCGAGAATCGCAGCGCGGTCGGTTGGTGGCGTCAAGCCCTGCAGCGTCGCGGCCACGCGTGGGCTGGCAATCGGCCAGGTGACGACGAGCCGATCGCTCGGCAGACCAGCGTACAGCCCTTCCGCGAAGTCCGAGCCGTAGAAGTCCTCCAGGTACTCGTTGGCGTGGGCGCCAAGGCGCGCGAAGTTGAGCCGCGCGTTGGCGGCGCGCAGCGGGTCAACCGTCCAGACCGCCTCAGGGAAGCCATCCGCCAGCGCGATACACGCCTGGAACGCCTTGAGCGCCCAGCCAACTCCGCCACGCCATGCCGGTTCGACCCCCATCATGTCTGAGACGAGGCGTGGCCGGCCGTTGACGTAGCCGCCGTAGCCCCAGATGTAGCCGACCAACCGTTCCCCAGAAAACGCGCCGAGGACATCGCCGCCGGTCTTGTGGATCACGATCAGGATGCTGAACGAGGCGAGGTCGCGCTCGCTGACGCCGAAGACCTCGCGCTGGAGGCGCTCGGTCTGCTCAAGGTCGGCGCGAGTGCGCAAGCGCCTGAACGTGAGTGGGCGGCCAGCCACCTCACGGCTCCAGCCGTGCTCGCCGGCGGTGAACCCCAGCGACTCCAGGGTTAGCGGAGGGCTGTCCACCTCAGCGTCCTGACTCGACACGCTCGAGGAAGTCGCCCACCACCTGCAAGTAGGCTTCCTGCTCTTCGAAGAGCGCCGAGTGGCCACTGTGCTCGAAGATTACCTGCTTCGAGCCGGCGATCCCGTTACGGATCACCTCGTTCACTGCCGGGGTCGACTCATCGTAGCGCCCGGACGTGATCAGCGTTGGCACGCGGATCTCGCCGAGTCGCTCGGTCACGCTCCAGTCGCGCAGTGTGCCGGTGGGGTAGAACTCGCTCGGCCCCCACATGGTGGTGTAGATCTCGATGTTCGTGTTGGCGATGGCTTGCGCCAGTGGCTCCGGCCAGGGGTCCATGCGGCAGACGTGGCGGCGCATGAACTCCATGGCCGCATCCTGGTATGCCGGGTCGGAGGTCTGCCCCGCTGCTTCCAGTTCGGTCAATCGCGCCTGAATATCCTCCGGCAGTTGCATACGGAGCTTGTGGGTCTCCTCGGCCCACAGGGCGGAACTGGAGAGGGTACTGGAGAGGATCAGGCTGACCAGTCCAGCCGGCTGTGTCAGGGCGTATTCCTGGGCCAGCATGCCGCCCCACGACTGCCCCAGGATGTGCACCTCGTCCAGACCCAGCGCCTGCCGCACCACGTCGACCTCTTCGACGTACAGCGCGACCGTCCACATGCTTGGGTTGCTCGGCGCAACGGAGTTGCCACAGCCCAACTGGTCGTAATAGATCACCCGCCGGCCAGTTTCGGCCAGGGGATCGAGGGCTACGAGCGACTCATGCGGGCAGCCCGGCCCGCCGTGCAGGCAGAGCAGGGGCAACTTCCCCGGTTCCTCGCCATCCCCCACAACCCTGTACCAGGTGTGGAAGCCCTTGAACGGAATGCGCCCAGTCTGGACTGCCTGCGTCGTCACCGGATGCTCCCCTCGGTTGGACCGAACACACCTCCGAGGGGATTATCGCACCGCGTCACACCCCTTCGACGCCAGCGAGGAATGTCGTCAGCGCAGCGCGGTAAGCATCCGGCTGCTCGACCATGCCGATATGGGCTGCTTCGGCAACGATGACACGCTGCGCCCCAGGGATTCCCGCCTGCAGCGCAGCCCCCAACGCTGGAGTCGCCTCGTCATGCTCGCCGGAGATAATCAGGGTCGGCAGGTGCAGTTCGCCCAGCTGGCCGGTGACATCCCACTCGCGCAGCGCTCCGTCCGGCTGAAACTCGCTCGCCCCCCAGAGGGATGCATACAGCGCGTTGTTGACGCGGCCCAGCGCCGTGAGGACGTGCTCTGGTGGAGGAATGCGGCAGACGTGCTTGGTGACAAACTCCATGAAGGCCGCTGCATAGGCCGGGTCGCTCGTGCGACCAGTGGCTTCAAGCGTATCCATGACTGCGCAATTCTCCGGAGACAGCTCGCGGCGCAGGCGGCCTGTTTCTGCTGCCCAGAGTGGGATGCTGGCCGTCGTACTCGCGAGGATCAGGCTGCGGACC
>QEUZ01000291.1 GCA_003577355.1 Chloroflexota bacterium
ATGAGCAATGAGTAGTGAGTGATGAGTGGTCGCCGGTTCGCGCCGGCCTGAAACATCGCTCGGTGTATCTCTACAACGACCAGAGAACACACTCTTCATCACTCGCCACTCATGACTCGCCGCTCTTCACTCGTCACGATTCACTCGTCACGATCGATCACAAACCCCTCGTTGGGGTCGATAGCGCCTTGGCGTTCCAGACATTCGTCGAGTTCGGCGGTTGTGAGGGTGAGGAAGACACGGTCATCGGTCGTCCGCGCGACGAGTGGCAGCGGCACCCAGCGTTCGCTTTGGCGGAAGCGGCCCTGGTCGACGCGGAAGGCGGAGATGCGCCCGGCAGCATCGGCCGCCAGGTCACCGATCCGCCCGAGGTGCTCGCCGTCGCGGTCAACAACCTCCATGCCCTGGTTCAGTTCCACCAGGCGTTCCTCCCGGCCGAGCGACGAGTCGCTGCTCTCCATGTCGCGCTCTTCGACATTCATCTCGCCCATCTCGCGCGTCTGCCGTGCCACCCAGAACACGCCGGAGCCGGCGAAGTAGCCATCGGGTGGGGTGAGGTAGTCCTGGTCCATCCAGTGGTCCATAACATCGGCATCGTCACGGGTGAAGCTGACGTGAACGCCTTCATCGTCGACTTTGGTGATCGATTGCACCCCGAAGCTCTGGTCGGAATGGAAGAGGAGTCCTTTGCGCATGACGATCAGCCGCACGCGGTCGTTGACGGGGTTCAGCACCACGCCGTCTACTTCGCCGATGCGTTTGCCGTCGGCTCCGATGATTGGGGTCCCGATCCGAACGCGCGGTTCCTCCGAGTGTCCGTCGCTCACCTGTGCACCCTCTCCAACGTTTGTACGCACGAGCGGTACGCGTGCCCAACCGGCGGGCTGAAGATTATTTTGACTTGATCCACACACACTTTACCGCAACCCGCCGGCCAACAGCTCACCGGCACGCTCCAAGCCCCCGAAATCGAGCGTCACCTCCGGCGGAGGGCTGGCGAGCGCCTGGCGCACGCTGGCGGCTAGTGCCTTTGGACTCAACGCATCCGGCGAGAGCAGCGAGGACAGGCCGCGCTCGGCGAACAGGGTCGCACGGATGAGTTGCTCGCCCGGGCCGGGGCGCGGGACGAGCACCAGCCGTTTCCCGAACCCCACCGCTTCGGTCACGCTGTTATAGCCCGCCATCGAAACGACCAGGTCGGCGGCGTTGATCCAGGAGGTCAGTTGGTCGTCGAAGGCGACAATGCGTGTTGCCGGTCGGTGCGCGGCCTGCAGCAGGAGCGCGCGTTCCCGCTCGGCCATGAGCGGCCCTGCCACGACGAACGACGCGACATCCGGCAACAGCCCCTGTGCCAGCGCTGCGACATAGGCTTGCTCCAGCGCTGCGCCATCGAACCCGCTGCCACTGGTGACAACCACAAGCGGTCGGTCTTCCGCGCCGAGTTGCGCGCGCAGCTCGGCGGCTGGTGTGAGCGGCTCGCGCTTGCGGATATAGCCGGTGTAGACCACCTTCTCTGCGACGGCCGCCGGAAAGTCATACTCCCTGACCACATCGAAGACGCTGCGGTCCCCATAGACCAGCACCTGGTCGTAGACCTCACGCAGCAGCCGGGTGATCTCCTGGTGGAACCAGGGTTGGCGCACCCACTCTGGCGTATCGAAGATGTCGCGCAGGCCGAGCACCAGGCGCGCGCTGCCGGCCCGGCGCATCTGCTCCAGTGGAGCGACGAGCTCGCGGCTCGCCAGCAACCCCATTGGCTGGTTATCAACCACGAACAGACGCGGGGCGAACGCATCGATCACCCGCTGGATCAGCACCTCGCGCAGGCCATAAAAGAGCGGCGCACGCTCGCGGGCTGAATGCTGTGCGTTGGGGTCGTGCTGATAGACGCGCAGGCGTGACTGCGACGGGAGCTTGATCAGGTCCAGGCGCTCCGGCGTAGACCAGACGCCACCGAAGAAGGAGGAGGTCAGTGCCAGCATGCGGGCATCTGGCCGGCGGCGCGCCAGTTCTCCGGCCAGGGCCAGCACCCGGCGGATATGCCCCAGCCCTTGCGAATCGTGCGCGAAAAAGGCCACCCGTGGCAGGCTGCTTGGTTCGGCGCCGAAGGGCGTGATCTCGCCACTCATTGCGGCTCCCCTGGCCAGCCCGGCATCAGACCAGCGCCTCCGCCATGATCTCCCCGGCCCGTTCTAGCCCGCCGAAGTCGAGGTTCACCTCGGGCGGTGGACCAGCCAGCGCCGCCTGCACGCTCCGCGCCAACCTATCCGGCGTCAGGCGGTCGAGCGGCAGCAGGTGCAGCAGGCCGAGCGCCGCCATGCGTTCCGCGCGGATGCGCTGCTCACCCGGCCGCTCCTGCGGGACGACGATCAGGCGCTTGCCAAAGCTGAGCGCCTCGGTCACCGTGTTGTAGCCCGCGCGAGAGACGATCACATCCGCCGCATGCAGCGACGATAGGTGGTCGGGATCGAAGGCGATGACTCGGGTGTGCGGCCGCTTGCCAGCTGCTGCCGCTGCCGCGCGTTCCCGTTCCGACATCAACGGGCCGGTGACAATCAGCGACGACACCTCACCCAACGCGCCAGCTGCCAGCGCCTGCAGGTAGGCCCGGACCAGGTCATCCCCCGCGCCGCCGCCACCGTTGGTGACGATCACAAGTGGCCGGTCCTCGGCTCCCAAGTCTGCACGCACTTCGGCAGTGGGGCGCACCGGCTCCTGCTTACGAATGTAGCCGGTGTAGACGATCTTATCCGCGATACTCGGCGGCAAGCCAAACTCCGCGACGGCGTCGAAGACGACCGGGTCACCGTAGATCAGGATGCGGTCGTAGAGCCGCTCCAGCGCGTCACTGATGCCGAAGCGCTGCCAGGCAGTGCGCGTCCATGCCGGCTCATCGTAGATATCGCGCAGGCCGGCGATCGTCTGTGTGCCTGTCGGGCTACTCCGCAGATCGCGCAACGTGCGCACCAGTTCGCGGCTTGCTGTAAGCCCGACCGGTTCGTTGTCTGCCACAAACAGCCACGGGCCGAAGAGCGTGGCGACATCGTGGATCATCTGCTCGCGCAGCGTGTGGAAGGTCCCGGCAGTCGTCCCGCGTGGCTGTCCCTGTCGCTCGGGGTGTGTGCGCTGCCGGTATCCTTCATCGGCATAGACCGCCGTGCGCGAGAGGGATGGCAGCTTGATCAGGTCCAGGTTCTCCGGCGTCTGCCAGGCCCCGCCGAGGAAGGACGACGTGAGCAGCAGCATCGCGACATCCGGGCGACGGCGCGCGACTTCCCCAGCGAGCGCCAGGCTGCGCCGGATGTGCCCCAACCCAAAGGAATCGTGCGCGAAGAACAGCGCGTGTGGGCGTGCATCCAGCGAAACGCCGAATGGGCTGATCCCCGCCACGCCAGTGTCCCCCCTACGCACACGTCCCACGCGGGTCAGCCGCCTCGTCCCATGTATGCAGGCTGACGTCCCCCCTACGCACACGTCCCACGCGGTCTGAGACGGTAGCAGCGCGGCAACCAGCCGTCAACGCTGCTGGGTCCGCTTCGTGCGCCAGCAGCGCTGAAAGGAGGCGACGATCCAGCCGTGTGGGTTACATTCTCCTCGAACCATATCGAGCGTTCTCGTTCCGGCGTTTTGGCGATCAAGATTCAACGTGAGCGCGTCCCGCCGCGCCTTGCCGTGGAGCAGGTCGTCCACTTTTCCATCCCGCCGGGTTACCACGTACACAACGACAGCGTTGCTGCGGCAGCCCTGACCCTGGTCGGCACGGCGGCGGAGGTCGTCACCTTCAACTTCCCCATTTCAGCCTTCTGCGCGGAGACTCTGCGCGCCTACTACGACCTCGCCGAGGTCGGCCCAGTTGACGCGAGCCTGGAGCCGCGTCGGCCGGGTCGCTACCTGGGGCTGAACTTTTCCGGGGGGCTGGATTCCAGCGCCCTGCGCGCCCTGCTGGACAGGATTCTGCCAGGCGAGTACCGGGTGATCTCAACGGCGTTCGAAGGGGCGGACACGCACGAACATACCGCTCAGGCGGCCTGGCCGCCGGACCTGCAGTGCGTAACCGATTTCCGGCGCAAGGGGTTTTTTGCCGGTCGCTACTTCAACGCGGTCCCGCTGCTGTTCGCCGACTATCTGGACCTGTACGGCCTCACTTCGGCGCACGTCTTCAGCCAGGACGCCACCTCGCTGGAACGCAATATCGACGGCCACCGACCGGCGTTCCTGAACAGGGCGCCAACCCTGGCAGCCGGCGGGCTTGAGGAAGTGCACCTGTTCCGCGGGGTCGACGAAGTGGCTGTGCTGCGCATCCTGATGCGCCTGGTCCCGGAGCGGCTGGAAGCGGCAGTGCGTGGCTCCAGCCAGCCGGGCACACTGCGCAACATCTCGCGCCGGCTGTCGCTGCGCATCCTCTACGAACAGGAGAGGCTCGCCCAGCCCCCCTTCGTGGCCGAAACCCTGCTGACGACGCAGCCGGAAAGCCCAGGGGGGCTTTTCGCCGGGGGCATCCCGATCCTGTTCGTCATCAAGCACTACGGCCAGGCGGGCGCCGCTGCCCTCTCATATGGCGACATCGACATGACCCGTATCGACTGGAGCTTCCTCGACGCGCTGAGTATGGAGTTCGCCGCTAAGTACAACACCAATTTCCTGCACTATGCCCCGGCCGAACTGCGCGCCCCGCTGCTGACGCTGCTGGCAAACCTCGACGTCGGCCCGTTCAACGAGCGGGATTGGTTGGAGCTGGACGCCTGCCGCCAGGCGATGGCGCCGGTGCTGATCGGCCTCGGGGTGCTGCAGGAGCCGCTCTAGTGGAGTGACGAGTGACCAGTGACCAGTGACCAGCGTTGCGGTCGTCCTTGTCTGAAGCGCGCTTTTCTGCTGCAACGAGCGACCCTGACTCGACAGTGGGCGGTGGTTGGAACATGAGTCCGGCTCGGTGGCTGCTGCGGGCAGGAGCAGCGCAGGGTGGTCCCTTCGTGCCAGTTGTCCGTGGTGGAGCGCACGAGAGCGGCGAGTGTTACCCCGCATCCCGCACCAGCGGCATGCTCGAGCAGTGGATGCCCCCGCCGTTCTTGTGGTTTTCGGCGTACGGGATGGCGATGCTCTCGATGCCGGCTTTTTGCAGGCGTTCCTGGGTGCGTTCGCAGCCTTCGGAGATGAGCACCAGGCCGGGGCGCAACGTCAGGCCATTGGTGGCGAAGTTGGCCTCGGCGGGGTGGACGTCGATGGTGCGGATGTCGAGTTCCTTCAGCTTTTCCAGGAACCAGAAGGGCAGCTTGTGGGGCGCAATCAGCGCCGTCTTGTGGTCGACCATGCACAGCTCGCCGTCGATGTGGCAGCTCCAGCCGCGACACTGCACCCGGATCATCTCGATCCCCAGGGTGTTCAGGACGAACTCGACCTGCCGCGCGCCCTCTTCGTTGCCCCGGTGGCCAATGGCGACGACGGCATGTTTCTCATCCAGCATCGCGAAGCCGCCGCCCTCGAAGGTGCCGGTGCCGTGCACGGTGTGCAGCACCGGCATGCCGATCTTCGCCAGTGTGCGCAGCACGTAGCGTTCCTGCCGGCGGCGCATCAGCGGCCCCATCCGCCCGATGATCGCCCCACCCGGCACGCTGATCATCATGTCGCGGGTGAACATGGCGTTGATGTCGTCCGGGTCGGGCGAGTCGAGCCAGACGATCTCGACATCGTGCTCGCGCAGCACCTTCACCAGCGCATCGTGGCCGCGCTGCATTTCGGCAATGTCCGGCGCTTCCGTGCCCCACCAGTACCACTTGGCATCCGGGTGCACCAG
>QEUZ01000292.1 GCA_003577355.1 Chloroflexota bacterium
CGTTCGCCGGGACACGCGACGTGCCCGCGCTTGGTTGCCCTGACCTTCTGCGTGGAGATCCCTCGACTGGCGCTCGGGATGCCTGTCGAGAACGTGTTCACGCGGACGGAACGCTTCTGGACAACAACATCAGACGACTTTGACATAGCCCTGCGAAACGCACTGCCTAGCGCTCGGGCGGAAGGCCCCGACGGCTCGGCGCTCGCTGACGGAGAGTGGGAATGCGGATCGGTGTTGTCGGCGCCGGCTTTAGCGGGCTAGCTGCTGCCGAAGCTGTGCAGCGCGCGGGTCACGATGTCGTCGTGCTCGAAGCGCGCGACCGTGTTGGTGGACGCGTCTGGTCACAGACACTGCCGAACGGCGCAGTCATTGAACGCGGCGCGGAGTTCGTCGAGCACGACCAGGCCGAGATCATCGCCACCGTCGAGCGCCTTGGGTTGCGGCTTGCGCCGATGGGCATGGCCTACGCCGACCGAGAGCCACAGGGCGGTCTTGGTGTTGGCCGTGCCACACTGCTGGCGGCTGCGGCCCGCATCCGCGAACTGCTCGCCATACGTGGCGCTGACCCGCATGAGTCCGTCACAGCGTTCCTCGAGGGACTCGATATCGATCCGGGGGCGCGCGAAGCGATCCTCGCGCGGATCACGATATCGTCAACCCAGCCAGCAGCATGCCTTCCGGCGACCGTGCTTGGCTCCGGTAACTACCTGATCAACAGTGACCAGAGCTTCCGCGTGGCTGGCGGCAACCAGGGCGTCGCGCTTGAACTGGCGCGACGCCTTGGGTCCGCGGTCCATCTATCGACGCCGGTCCACGCGGTCACCTGGTCGGACGACCGCGCGACCCTGCATGCCAAAGGGTTCGATCTCGAGGCTGACCGTGTCGTGTTGTCGGTACCGGCGCGGCTGATGCATACGATCCACTTCGACCCGCCGCTGCCGGCTTGGAAGCAGGCCGCCCTCGCTGCTGTTGCCTATGGTCACGCCGCCAAGCTCGCCGTGCCGCTCGGCACGCTCACCGAGCCGAGCGCAACCCTGTCGACGCCCGACCACTTCTGGACATGGACGGCGAAGGGCGCAGACGGAGCGGTCGCGCCGGTTGCGAACTGTTTCGCTGGCTCCGCTCCGGCCCTCGACGCGCTGCAGGTCACCGCTGGTCCGCAGCAGTGGCTCGAACGCCTTGCCTGGCTGCGGCCCGATCTCGCACTCATCCCTGAGGATGCGGTGCTCACAACCTGGGATGACGACCCGTGGATCGGCGCGTCGTACTCTACGGCGCTGGTCGGCCAGCCGCGCCGGCCAACCGAGCTGATCCGCACCGTCGGGCCATTCCATTTCGCCGGTGAACATACCGCTGTCGGGCACTACGCAACGATGGACGGCGCCCTGCGCAGCGGCCGGCGCGCCGCCGAGGAGATCATCTCGAAGACGTAGGGGGTCGCCCATGCCCGGTCGTGGAGCGACGGAAACAGCGCTGGCGCCGGCGATGTGGTCACGTGCATCGGGAACCATCGAGCATCGCACGACATCGCCGAGCCGTCCTGCCGAGCAGAGCCAACTGCGGACCCACCGCCACTGGACCAGTGCACGACTCGCGCGATTGACCTACCCTGCCGGTAACGCCGCGTGACCGTCACAAACGAGCGCTACGGTGCAATCGCCTTGGCCGGAGTTTGAGCCTGCTTTCCGCCTTTCCAGCGCAGCAGCAGCAGGCCATTCGCGACGACGAGCAGCGAGGCGCCAACATCAGCAGCAATCGCCATCCAGAGCGAGGCGAACCCAGCAACTGCCAAACCGAGCGTTAGCAGCTTCACCACGATAGAAAATGAGACATTCAAGCCAATCGTCCGGCGAGTACGCTTGCCCAGCTCCAGCGATGCCGCCACACCGTGCAGGTCATCACCCATCAACGCAATGTCGGCAGACTCGATCGCCGCGTCGGAGCCAACAACCCCCATGGCGATACCGAGGTCCGCCGCCGCAAGCGCTGGCGCATCGTTGATGCCATCACCAACCATCGCCACACGCTGTCTTGCACCGCGCATTTTCTGGATCGAGGCGAGCTTGTCCTCGGGTAACAGGCGGGCATACACAGCATCCACACCAGCTCCGTCGGCGACGCGTTGGGCCGCTTCTGGGCCGTCTCCGGTGAGCATGACAACGCGCCGGATCCCGGCAGCGCGCAGCGCGGCGACGGCAGAGCGCGACTCCTCGCGTGCTTCATCAGCGAACCCGATGACACCGAACACCTGGGTGTCGTCGCCGAGCAGCACGACCGCCCCGCCACGCGCCTCTATCTCGGCGATCGCCGCCTGTGCCGCAGTCGGCAGAGCAATGTCCGCAAACATGCGCGTCGAACCAGCGCGCACCGGCGTTCCGTCAACGCGCCCGACGATCCCACTGCCTGGGATAGCGCGCATGTCGCGTGTCACCCCCAGTTGCAGTCCACGCCGCTGGGCTTCGTCGACAATTGCCCGGCCGAGCGGATGCTCCGAGTGCCGTTCGAGCGTGGCTGCTAGATACACCACATCTTCTGCGCTGCGACCGTCCGTTGCCATAACCGAAGAGACCACCGGACGCCCCAGGGTAAGTGTGCCGGTCTTGTCCAAGGCGATCGTGTCAATCGTGCCAGCTCGTTCCAGCGCAGCGCCGCCTTTGATCAGAATGCCGCGGCGCGCAGCAGCGGAAAGTGCTGAGACAATCGAGACCGGCGTCGATATCACCAGCGCACACGGGCAGGCGATCACCAGCAGTACGAGCGCCCGGCCAACCCACTCACGGGTATCGCCGCCCAACAGCGGCGGTACGACTGCGATAGCCACGGCTAACGCAATCACTGCCGGTGTGTAGACTGCGGCGAAGCGGTCGACCATACGCTGCACCGGCGCCCGGCTCCCCTGTGCCTGTTCGACCAGGTGGATCACACGCGCCACCGAAGAATCGGCAGCAGGGCGAGTAACCTGCACCGTCAGCGCACCGTCAGCGTTCATCGTACCGGCGAAGACCTCCGCGCCAGGTTCCTTCAACACTGGCACACTCTCGCCAGTCAACGATGATTGGTCGACATGTGAAACCCCGTGGACGACGACGCCATCCAACGGGAGCCGCTGTCCCGGTCGCACGACAATGCGTTCACCCGGCAGCACATCGCCAACGGGCGCCTCACGTTCCCGCCCGCCGCGCAGCACCGTCGCCACCGGCGGGGCCAGCGCCAACAGCGCCCGCACCGAACGCCGCACCCGGTCCATCGCATAGCCTTCGAGCGCCTCACCGAGTGAGAACAGAAAGACGACGGTGGCGGCCTCCACCCAATCGCCCAGCGCGGCTGCACCGAGTACTGCGATCGTCATCAGGATGTTGATGTCTGGCGCGCGGGTCAGCCGGACGGCACGCACCCCCTTGAGCGCCAATGGCACGCCACCGACGGCAATTGCCGAAACGAACAGCGCGGTTGATGCGGCGGAAGCCACATTGAAGGCCAACATGACCAACCCAGAGAGCAGGAAGACGCCGCTCGCCAGCGCCAGCAGATTGTCGCGGCGGCGGAGCAGGCGCGAGAGAGCGCCTCGCTCCGTTTCGTTGGTGACCTGGGACGACGAGAGCGCATAGCCGAGCTCGCGCACCGCCTTGTCCAGCGCTTGCTGGCTGGTGCGCCGCGTGTCGTACTCGACATCCAGGCGTGCCGAACCAAAGCTCACGTCAACTGCTGCAACGCCGGGGATGCGCGCGATGCCGCGCTCCAGCGTGCGGGCGCAATCGGCGCAGTCCATGCCCTCAACTGCCAACGATTGAAAGCGCCAGTGGTTGCCGCTCTCGGCTAATGCCTGGTGCGCCGCTTGATCCAGAAGGTCCGGTGCGATGATGGCGGGGTCATAGGCACAGGTGATGCCGGCGTTGTCCGCGGCGGCCTCAACGCGGTCGACACCAGCGAGCGCTCGCACCCGCTCCACGACGCGCTCGACACAGCCCCGACAACCCACTGGATGTCCGCTTGGAAACCCATCAAGCACGATCGAGTATGTCGCGTTCATGCATCCTCCCGGATGCGGTGGGCAATGTGCTCGCGTCCCTGCGCGAGGAGCAGCCGCACATGCTCATCGTCCAACGCGTAATACATCATGCGGCCATCACGCCGCCCGCGCACCAGACCCAACGACCGCAGCAGCCGGAGCTGGTGCGACACTGCCGACTGGCTCAGCCCAACCGTCGCGGAAAGGTCACACACGCACAGCTCTTCGGCCGCGAGGGCGGAAACGATCCGCAACCTCGTCGGGTCACCGAGCGCATCGAACAGGCCAGCCAGCGCCAGCGTCATTGTTGCATCGGGCAGGCTTCGACGCGCCCGCCGCACGCTCTCCAAGTGGACGACCTCGTCGTCACAAACCTCGGGTTCCTGCACCTGCATCGCCCGCTTCGGTCGTGCCATCGTCACTCCTTGATACTGGCTCTCATTAGTGAGTACATATTCATATATTGGGTAGTCTACCACAGGCGCCCCAATGCGCCGCACGCTGAGCCGACCATCAGCGGACCGTGGGGGAGGCATCGGAGCGCGCCAGCCCCACCCGCCCTCCAGGGGTGCGACGTGGCGCTACCCCTCCAACGGCACAGCCCGCCCGACGATCTGGGCACGGTTACCGGCCGGGTCGTTGAAGAACGCGAGCAGGTCGCCTGCTGGGGTGCGGATGGTGGGATCGAACGGTACGCCGGCATCGGCCAGCCGGTTACGCACCGCATCGAAGTCGGCAACATCCACAACAAACGCGAGATGCGCCGGGTTGAACACGCCCGGCCCGCTCGTGTCGATGATCTCGATCATTCCACCATGACCGTCGGAGAGAAACGCCAGTCGTGCCGGACTCGCGCTCTCGCGCACCCGCTTCCAGCCGAAGATCTGCTCGTAGAACGCCACCGTCGGTTCGTAGAGGTCACCTTGAGCAATGATGCCGACATGTTCCCAACGAATCGGTTGCTCCGCCACTGCGCCAATCCTCCCCAATTTGGCCGTCTGGCCCTACTGCCCGAACGTGCCGGTGCGCCCGACGATTTGGGCGCGGTTGCCGGCTGGGTCGTTGAAATAGGCCACAATGTCCCCAGACGGCATCTCCAGCACGAGGTCGAACACGCGACCCAGCGCCTCGAGCTCCGCGCGCTTGGCGGGGTATTCCGCAACCGGGATGGCGAACGAGAGGTGGTTTGGGTGCGCCATTGGCGCCCCCGGCTGGTCGAGGATCTCGATCATGCCTCCCTGCCCATCGACCAAGAACGCGATGCGCGATGGGTAATCCAGTTCCCGGTAGAGGGTCCAGCCGAATGCTGCCTTGTAGAACGCGACGGTCGGCTCGAACGCGTCACCCTGCGCCCAAATGCCGACATGCTCTAACCGGACGGCCGCTGCCATGCGTCTTCCCTCCCATGCACAGTGCGACACGCTGCCGCAAACGGCGGGCATGATACCGCCGCAGGGCGGACTGCGGCGAGAACAATGGTAGGATCGCCACACCCGTGGGGTGGGCACGGAGTGGGATACAGCCGGCATGGCCGCGCCGGCGCGAGTGAACTGTCTTGGGGGTCATGGCCGAAGAGCAAACCCGCCGGCAGCAGCGGGCGATCCGCGCCGCGCTCATCATGCCGGTGTATGTCCCGACTGCGCTCCTGGCGTTCGGGCAGGGGCTTCTCCTTCCAACGCTTCCGGCCTATGCGCGTTCCTTCGACGTATCGTTTGGTCTGGCTGCGCTTGCCCTCGCAGCGGCGGGCATCGGCACCCTTGTCGCCGATGT
>QEUZ01000293.1 GCA_003577355.1 Chloroflexota bacterium
ATCCACCTCATGGAGATGTCGCCCACCCCGGAGAAGGGATTGCGGGCAGGGGATAACCTGCGCTACCTCGTGCCGGATTCCGGCCACCTCTGCCATATGCCGACGCACCTCGATGTGCTGTGCGGCCATTACAACAACGTTGTCGTCTCGAACGATGTCGCCATCGTCGCCGACGAGAAGTACGCGGCCCGGGCGGGTGCACTGAACTTCTACTCTGCGTACCGCGCCCACAACTACCACTTCAAGCTCTACGGCGCGATGTTCCTGGGCCAGTACGCGACGGCGCTGGCCGGGGCGGAGGGGTTGAAGCGCTCGATCCCAGAGGAACTTCTGCGGGTGGAGAGTCCGCCAATGGCCGACTGGCTGGAGGCGTTCATCCCGATGGACATGCACGTCTACATCCGCTTTGGGAAGTGGCAGGAGATCATCGACGCGCCGTTGCCGGAGGACCAGGACCTCTACTGCGTGACGACGGCGATGACCCACTACGCCAAAGGGGTCGCCTACGCTGCAACCGGCCGCATCCCGGAGGCGGAAGAGCAGCAGCAGCTGTTCCAGGCAGCGCTCGCGCGGGTCTACCCGACGCGCTACCTGTTCAACAACAGCGCGCTGGACATTCTGGCGATCGCCGCCGAGATGCTTGCTGGCGAGCTGGAGTACCGCAAGGGCAACTACGCGGCGGCCTTCGAGCACCTGCGTCGCTCGATTGCCCTCGACGACGGCCTGCCCTACGACGAACCCTGGGGCTGGATGCAACCGACCCGCCACGCGTACGGCGCGCTGCTGCTGGAACAGGGGCATGTCGCAGAGGCGGAAGCGGTCTACAAGGCCGACCTGGGGCTGGACAACAGCCTGGCCCGCCCCTACCAGCACCCGGAGAATGTCTGGAGCCTGCATGGCTACCACGAGTGCCTGACCCTGCTGGGTAAGCACGAACTGGCTGGGATGATCAAGCAGCGGCTCGACCTCGCACTGGCGCGCGCCGATGTACCGGTGACCGCCTCCTGCGCCTGCCGGCTCTCGGCTGTGGCATAGGGTGAGCTTATCGGAGTGGGACACGTGGTGGGGTGAGACGAACCCGCACCACCGGCTCACTCCGGCGCCAGTAGCCGGTCGAGCAGGGCGAGGAGCTCGGTGAAGCCGGTCACCCGGTGCTCGGCATCGACGGCGTCGTCGTGGACGGCGAAGCGGTCGACCAGCACCGGCAGCATCCCGACGGCGCGCGCACCGACGACATCGTTGTCGTAGGAATCGCCGACGTAGATCGCGCGCTCCGGTTCCACCTCCATCTGCGCCAGCGCGCGGGCGAAGATCTCCGGGTGCGGCTTCGCCACGCGGTAGGTGAGCGGCGAGACGACGACCTCGAAGTGGTGGGTTACGTTGAGCGCGGCGGCATGAACCGCGACTTCCGTGTTGTTCGAGATCAGACCCACCCGCAGGTCACGCGCCACCAGCCCGTCGATGCCCTCCAGCACATCCTCGAACAGCTGGAAACGGCGGTAGACCTCGCGGATGCGGTAGGCATGCACGAACGATGCTTGCTGGTCCGGGTCTACCCCGAACTCCACCGGCAGGCGGGCACAGAAGCGCGCCCAGTCGTCGAAGCCGGAATCGCCAGCCCGGATGAACGCCTGGTAGATCTCTGGCAGCGGGATATCCAACCCAAAGTGCCGGGCGACCTCGCGCGCGTGCAGGAAGCGGTGTGGCTCGGCGTAGCAGAGGGTGTCGTCCCAGTCGAACAACACGGCGTCATAGCGTCGGGTAGCACGGCTCACTGGGCTGGCTCCACGTTGGCATAGGTCTTGCGCGGGGGGCGGCCATGGCGCGCCTCCAGCACCTGCCAGACCTGCTCCAGCGGCACATTGCTCGCCCGCAACAGCACCAGCAGGTGGTAGAGCAGGTCGGCGGCCTCGCCGGCCAGCGGCTCGGCCTCCCCATTCTTGGCGGCGATGATGACTTCCGCCGCTTCCTCGCCGATCTTCTTGCCGATCTTATCGATACCCTCGTTGAACAGATAGGTCGTGTACGAGCCGTCCGGTCGCTCGGCATAGCGTTGCTCGATCGTCGCCGCGACCCGCGCCAGCACTTGTGCCCCACCGCCCACGGCGCTCCGCGCAGGCGGCAATGGCTCGGCGAAGAAGCAGGTTTCCGCGCCGGTGTGGCAGGTCGGGCCATGTGGGACCACCCGCAGGAGCAGGGTATCGCCATCGCAATCGGGGATGGCCTCGACCAACTCCAGCACATGGCCGGACGATTCCCCCTTCTTCCATAGGCGCTGGCGCGAGCGGCTGTAGAAATGGACGTAGCCGGTCTCCAGCGTCAGGCGCAGCGACTCGCGGTTGAGGTAGCCGAGCATGCGCGTCTCTCCACTGCGTGCATCGACGACAACGCCGGCTGCAAGCCCGTTGGCGTCCCAGGTGATGCGCTCCAGCGCTGCCTCAATCGCTATGTTCTGTTCGCTGATTGCCGCCACCGTTGCCTGCTCCTGTCGGTTCCCGTCACTCCCCGCGAGTGTATCATCGCCTCTGGGCGCGGCAGGTTGCCTGAATGTGAAGCCGCTGGAACGGATACCACGATGACCATCAGCGCGAGCTACTGCCTGTTGCACCGCGTGCGCTTGCCCGACCGCTTCCCGGTGCAACCCCGCCCGGATATGGCGGTCCACCCCCCGCTCGTTGTCGGCACGCGCAACGACGAAGTGCTGCTCTGCGGCTGCGAGCACGACGGCCCCCACCTCTGGCCGGATGGCGACGAAGCGCTGCCGGAGGCACTGGGGCAGGACGCGGATGGGGGCGACAGCTGACGGATGAAGCATCGCCGAGCCAGCCGGTAAGGACATCGCAGGGAAGAACGCATGCGGCCCCGGAACGTCGCCCCCTCTGTCGACTCGCCAGAATCTGGCGCCCCCTCGCACGACCGCAGCGTTCTCTGCCGCCTTGACGCGCTGGGCGTCATCGCTGTCGTCTGTTGCGTAGCGCACGGCGGCGTGTTCGTCGCTGGCACGGTTGCCAGCGTCGGCCGGCTTCGGCTGCACCGGGAGGAGTTGGATGACGACTACGGTGTGTGGGCTACGTCGACCCGCAGGGTGACTGCCAGGCCAGCCGCAGCCATGCGCCGGGGGTAGCTATTCCAGCAGTTCCCGGCGGAGGAAGCCGCAGATGGCATCGAATTCGGCCTGTGCGGCGGGGCCGGAGAAGCGGGCACGCAGGAAACCGTGGATCATCCCGCGCGCCTCGCGGTAGGTGACGTTGCCGCCGCTGAGCGCGATCTTGGCAGCGTAGGCGCGGCCATCGTCGCGGATCGGGTCGATCTCGGCCGAGTGGACCCAGGCTGGCGGCAGCCCGGCGTGGCTCTCGGCCACGATCGGACGAGCATAGTGGTCGCGCGTGTCGCGTGCGCCGGGCAGGTAGAGATCGCGGTACTTGAAGGTGCTGGCAGTGGTCAGGCCTGGTCCATCGGCGTGTTCGCTGTACGAAGCGCTCGTCTGGTCGGTACCAGCGCTCATGTAGATCAGCGCTTGCGCTGCGATGGCTGGCCCGGAACGGTCGCGCGCCGCCAGGCAGAGCGCCGCGCCGAGGTTCCCACCCGCGCTGTCACCCACAACTGCAATGCGCTCTGCGTCGAGCGCCAGTTCGTCCGCGTTTTTCGCTACCCAGACGAGCGTTGCGTAGCAATCGTTGAACGCTGCCGGGTAGGGGTGTTCCGGGGTGAGCCGGTAATCCACGCTCACCACCACCGCACCGACTTCCTGCGCAAAGCCCCAGGCATTGCTGTCCGAACTATCCAGGTCACCGAGCATGAACCCGCCGCCATGCAGGTAGAGCAAGCCGGGCAGCCGGCCGGTCGCTCCGCCGGGCCGGTAGACCCGCACCGGCACGTCGCCATCGTCCGTCGGAACAATCCGATCGTAGACGTGCATATCCTCCGGGTGCGGACGCGAGAGGGCCTGGGTGTAGGCCGTCCACCAGCGCCGGGCAGCCGCAACATCATCAGCGGCACGCGGCCCCAACTGCTCGGTCGTGCGGGCACTCGCGTCGAGTATCGCCTGCATATCGGGGTGGATCGCTCTACTGCCCATCGCGTCGCTCCTTCCGCTTCGCCGCCCTATATCGTGTGATCGTAGCATCCACTTGCCCGTGGGTGTGGCACGGCCCTCTCAGTTCCGCAGCCTGCCGCCCTAGCAATCGGGTCGTGCCTCGATCAGCCCGAGCGGGGAGTCACCGCCGACACGCTCCGCGCACTCCGGCGCTGGCGCTGCCACTCATGTACGATCTCACCAACCAACTGGCATCCCGGATGAAGGAAGGCGCATGAGCGACAGCAGTAGCCCGCAGCGTCCCAAGCTATCGCGGAAACGCACGTGGCTCACCGCGCTTGTCCTGCTGGTTGTCGTCGTGGTTGGTGTGGAGGTGGGAGCGCGCTTCCTCTTCGCACCGTGGTCGATCGGTTGGTTCGGGGGTGAAACGCTCACCGGAGAGTGGGTCGGGCCGCTGCAAGCGCGCCTGGGCGCTGAGTATGCGCTGTACCTGGAGCTGGAGTATCGCCGGCCGGTCGGCGACAGCTCAAGCTCCAGCGGCCCGCGCAACAACTTGGAAGGTCGCGCCACGCTGTGTACACCACTTGGGGAGCGCTATGACTACGAGGTGAGCGGGCGCGCGAACCGTTCGGGCAAGGTCGAAGTCCTCTGGCTGGAGTATGGCGACCCCAGCCTCAGCGCGTTGAACCTGCGCCTGACCGGGAAATGGGACGCACCGAACCTGGCGATGCAGACCGCCTGGCCGGATAACCCCTTCCTCCCCGACGGCAGCTTCATCTTCCCGCGTACCGTCAGTAGCGCCGACCCGGACGATTCGTTCCTGCCGTGGAACATGACCGCTGGCAGCACCGCTGACCTCGACGCACTCTGCGCGCGCATCGCTCAATGAGCTGTTCCGGTTTCACTTGGGAGCATCCGGCTGCTGCGGAGCCGTCGCCGCCCGCATGACCCGGCCTACTGCACAGATGGCTCGACGGAGTCATACGCGCGCCGGCAACTGGCCGTACGGTGAGAGGTCGTGTCCGAGTACGTTGCGCGACGGGATGACATCGCCAGGCCTAGCGCAATGCCAGCGCCGGCAGCGTCGCCAACGGATGGTCGAACAGCCCCCAGAATCGCTGTGCTTCTTCGGCAGTCCCCCGCTTGATGGTTGCAGACCCGCCGTTGATTGCATGTTCCCAGAGCAACCGGCCCGCCAGTAGGTCACGCAGCGTCTGCTCGCTGGCGTGGAGTTCCAGCGGCGCAGCGGCGGGGGCGTCGTCGAGTACGACTGCGACGACAGAGCGGATCGTGAGGCTGTAACTGTCGCCGGTGTCAGTGCAAAGGAATGCAACTTGGGTCTGGATGCCGGCGCTACGTTCCGGCGCGAGGCGTGTGGCAAGCGCGCGCAGGAGCAGCGGGATCGGAACTGATGCGGCAATGTCCGGGTTGGCAAGGTGCTGGAGCGCCTGCCGCAGCTGCTTTTCGTCCAACGACCCATCCAGCTCTTTGGCCGCCGTCAGATAGTTGTTGCGCCAAATCGGGTTGCTTGTCTGGTAGCCGAGCCTCTGCAAGGCAGCTGCTTTCAACTGCCGCGCCTGCTGATCGTGCGGGTCGAGCCGCAGCATGTGGGTGAGGATCTCTGCGGTCCAGCGGTCGTCGCCAACCGCGTGTGCCTGGGAAGCGGCGGCGAGCACGGCATCGCGGCCACCCATGGCAGCGACATAACGGGCGGCGCGCTCGTCCCGCGGCAGTGGGTCG